>NZ_BAABKM010000005.1:300000-502267 GCF_039543825.1 Nocardioides conyzicola
CATCGACCCCGTCGAAAGCGACAGATGCGATGAGCTGGATCGGATCTGGGATCGTCTTCCAAAGTTCGGTACCAGCAGCCGTGATGTGCAGGACCTTCTGGCGCTGGTCGGTTGCATCAGCCGTCTGGTCGATCAGCCTCTTGCGAACCAGGGCGCCGACGATGGTGCTGAGCGTCGCTCGCTCGACCTCGAGCAGACGTGTCAGGTCGCGCTGGTTCATCGGCCCGTTGATGGCAAGCAGGTGCAGGACGTACCACTGCGTGTGGCCGAGGTCGTACGGACGGAGCACGGACTCCATCAGCGCTCGACTCGCCAAGAAGTACTTCTTGGCCCAGGCTCCGGCCGCGTCCAGGTCGGGACCCTCAAATTGGTTAGGCACCTTACTAGTCTGTCAGGCGCCTAACGAATAGACAACTCGGAGGTGCGCTCCCGCGTCGAGTCAACGATTGGACGTCTTACCCCTCCTCCGATACTCGCGGGGGGGCCTGGCCATTGCTCACGATGGTTGGCCCACCCCGCGAGCTCGACCAGGGGAGCAGATCTGCTCATTTACCGCATCTCAGTCGGGTTTGAGAAGAGAGGTCCGGACAGGTCTTTAGTCCTGACTTTGCCCGAAACCCCCTTTTAGCTGCAGTAAGGGCCCACAGTGGGCCCCCACCCCACCTAGAGGAGCACCTCATGCGAATCACGTCCGCGACAGTCGGCAAGGTCGCCATCACCGCCGCAACCCCAGTCGCGATGCTCGCTGCCGCAGCTCTGGTGTGGCAGTCGTCCTACGCCGCGTTCAGCGGCACGACCCGCAACTCGGGCAACGACTGGGCCACCGGCTCGGTGGCGCTGACCGACGACGACGCCGGCTCGGCGCGCTTCCAGGTGGCGAGCATGATCCCGGGAGACACCGAGACCAAGTGCATCACCGTCACCGCCAACGCCTCGACCGCCGGCGTGGTGAAGGCCTACTTGGTCAACGCCGTCCCTTCGTCCGCGGGGCTCGAGAAGTACGTCAAGGTCACGGTCAGTGCTGGTAACGGCGGCTCCTTCGCCACCTGCACTGGCTTCACCCCGCTCGCGACCGGCAACCCGGTCGTCGCGAGCACCCCGCTGTCACAGCTCGCGCTGGCCAACAGCTACGCCAACGGCGTCGGCGGCTGGCCCGTCACGGCCGGGACGCAGTCGCGGACCTACCAGGTGACGTGGACCTTCGACACAACCGGGCTGACCCAGCCCCAGATCGACCAGCTCCAGGGCAGCCACACGGGCATCGACCTGCAGTGGGAGCTCGAGACCAGCTGACGCAGCACTACTCCGCTCCCCAACCGTCTGGAGGTACCGCACATGGCGATCGCTACCGTGTCCGGACCTCCCGGCGCTGCCGCCTGCGGCGGCGACGCTGGAGGAGACCGGCCCGTCCTCCTCGCGAGGGCGCGGCTGGTCGCCCAGGTGCTGGGCCGGATCTACCGTTCGTTTCTGCTGACCCTGCTGGTCGCAGCCCTGCTGCCGACCCTGTGGGGCTGGTCCAGCTTCGTCGTACGCAGTGGCTCGATGGAGCCGTCGATCTCAGTCGGCGACGTGGTCGTGGCAAAACCCTTCGCTTCCGGATCGAAGGTCCCGGTCGGCCGGGTGGTGATCTTCCCGAACCCGGCGAAGCCCGACAGCGGCGAACTGCTCGTGCACCGGGTCGTCGAGAACCTCGGCGGCGGCAAGTACGCCACGGCCGGTGACGCCAACCCCAGCAATGACCCGACCCCGATCACCGACGAGGGCGTCGACTCGCGGGCCACGCTGCTAGTGCCGTTCGTCGGCCGCCCCTTCGTCTGGCTCGCGAATGGCAACATGGCGCCCCTCGTGCTGTGGAGCGGGATCACGGTCCTGGCGTTCGCGCTTGCCACGCAGCGCTTCGGACGGCGCCGCAACGGCGACGGACCGGGGGCCGGTCGCCCTGCCCCCGGACGTCGGCACCGCGGTTTCGCGCGCCGGCATCCCGCGGCCGCGGTGCCAGTCCTAGCCCTGCTGGTTGCTGGCGGGATCGGTCTCGCCGGCAGTCAGAGCGCCATGGCCGGGTTCACGGCCCGCACGATCTCACCCTCCAATACGTGGGCGGCGTCGGCATCGCTCGGCCACCGCGTCACGCTCGCAACCCCCGGCGCTGTCGTTCGCGGAGCGGTGCCGCTCACAGCCACCATGTCGAACACGAGCGTCGGCGACGGCTACACGGTGCGCATGGAGTATGCCCGAGCAGGGACGTCGACGTGGACCACCGCCTGCACCAAGTCCGCGTCTCCCTACTCCTGCGCCTGGGCGACCGACGGCCTCACCAACGACCGCTACGACCTGCGCGCCGTCGCGACCTCCAGCTCCAGGACGCTGACCTCGCCGGTCGTCACGGGCGTCCTCGTCGACAACCTCGCCCCCAGCGTCACCATGCAGAACCCAGGCACCCCGCTGCGCGGCCGCGTGACGTTCGCCGCGACCGCCGCCGACGCTCACTCCGGCGTGGCGAGTGTCGTGTTGCAGTACGCGCTCGCGGGCTCGACCACCTGGCGGGACCTCGCCTCGGACACGAGTTCGCCGTACTCCTACGAGTTCGACACCACGACACTGGTGAACGGGACCTACTCGTTCCGCGCCATCGCCGCAGACGTTGCCGGCAACGCGACCATCTCAGTAGCGGTCACCAACCGCGTCGTCGACAACGTGGTGACGTCGGTCGTGCTCAACGACCCGGGACCGGTCATCTCCGGGACCGTCACCCTGACCGCCTCCGCGGCCTCGACCGCAGGCGTCGCCTCGGTTCGGATCCAGGGCGCGCCGGCCGGCACCGCGAGCTGGGGTGACGTGTGCACCGACACCACCTCGCCGTACACCTGCGTGTACAACACCACGTTCGTTGCCGACGGCCTCTACGACCTGCGAGCCATCGTCACCGACGGCGCGGGCCGCACCACGACCTCGACCGTCGTCGCCAACCGCAGGGTCGACAACACCGCCCCGCGTGCCTCGGACGTACAGACGACCAACGGCGCCGTGGCCGGCAAGCTCGACACCGCAGACACGATGGCCTTCACCTACACCGAGCAGATGCGGCCTACGTCGATCAGTCCAGGCTGGGACGGGTCGTCGGTGGCAGTCAGCCTCAGGCTGCGCGACGGCAACAGTCTCGGCCTCGGCAGCACCGGGGACACCGTGGACATCCTGCGCGGCGGGTCGGCGGTCAACCTCGGATCGGTCAACCTCCGCGAGGACTACATCTCCACGTTCGGCACCGCCCAGTTCAACGCCACCATGACGGCCTCCACCGTCACCGTCAACGGCGTGACCATGACGCGGGTGACGATCACGGTGGCGTCGCAGGCAAGCGGCACCACGACGCGGACCGTCACGAACTCCTCCACGATGAGCTGGACGCCGTCCGGCGTGGCCACCGACCTGGGCGGGCTCGGCACCAACACCACTACCGCCCTCGAGTCCGGGACGTTTGACCGCCAGTTCTGAGGCGAGAGAAGGATCGCGTGCGGGGCGCCGGCGGGATCACCCGCGCGATGACCCGGGTGCGACTTTCCGCCGCCAATGCTCGCCGATGCCACGTCTACTCCGGCTTTCGTACCGCGGAGATTCTTGGCTACGCCATCAGATCCCGAGGATCTCCAGCTTCGCCTGCACCAGGCTTCGAACCAGGTCATCCGGAAGGGGTTCGTCGATCGGGAAGTGGAGCGAACCGCTGGTGCGCTCGTACCCGTCCAGTCGGTCGCCAAGATGACTCAGCACCTCACCGCTGTGCGGCAGGTAGGCGAGATGGTGCTTGAAGGCCGCGAAGCCAGCGACCACCTTGCCCCCGACCCGGAACGCCGGCATGCCGTAGGAGATGCCTTCCTCGGCGTCAGGCACCACGGCCAGGATTGATCGGCGGAGAGCCTCGAGGGTCCTTCGCTTCGGCTCCTCCACTCCTGCCAGGTAGGCATCCACCTCGGCCGCGGTCATGGCAGACAGTCTCCCCGATGTCACGCTGAGAGCCTCTGCGGGCGTGTCTGTGCTGCGTACCTCTCATGTCCAGCGACGTGTGACTTTCCGCGGTCGGTCAGTCCCGAGCCGCCCGGTGAGCCCACTCGAGGGCGCTCTCGCGGGATCGCGCGCGGCCGCGGAGCGGGATGGTCGCCCGCGAGCGGTTCGGCGTACCGCGCTGGGTGGTCCGCTGGGCCCCGGCCACGACGTGCACGCGCTGCGTGAAGACCACGAAGCGAGTCTCCTCCTCAAGGCTCCCGGCCGGGGTCACGTCCACCGCGAGCCACAGGCCGTCCGGCTCGAAGCCGACGACGGCCTTCCCCGAGCCGGCGCGCTCCTTGCTCACGGCGGACGAGGTGACCTGGAGGTCGAACTCGACCGCTCGGGCGTGCGCACCGCGGGTCCTCCGCAGCAGCTGCATCGCCTCGACGAACGCCCGCTGCTCGGACGAGATGACGCCTGCCGGAATCCAAGGCGCCCGTGGGCCGGTGGCATCGATGCCGGGTCGGACCTTGTCCCCGTTGACCCAGACGTCTCCCCAGCTCATCCACGCATCCTCGCACCGGTCCCCGGTCCGGCGCCTCGCCCCTTGCGGGTGTCGGAGGACAGGTATATAATCGAACACATGTTCGACGTCCAGAAGCCGCTAGTCGCGTCCGCGGTGCAGGCGTTCGCGCGCGGGCTCGCCTCCCCCGATCGCGGCCTGGACGACGCGTCCCGGATCGACCTGATCCGCGAGCTCGAGACGCTCAAGTGTGCAGCGGAGGCTGCGCAGGCGGTGCTCAGCGCCGCCTTCGACGCCTCCCAGCGGGCGGCGCAGGCCTCGCAGGGCGTGCCCGCCGCGCGACAGGGTCGCGGCGTCGCCGCCCAGATCGCGCTCGCCCGCCGGGAGTCACCGCACCGTGGGCAGCAGCACCTCGGGCTGGCCAAGGTCCTGACGACCGAGCTCCCCCACACGATGGCGGCGTTCCGCGCCGGGCGCGTGACCGAGTGGCGGGCGACGCTGGTGGCTCGCGAGACCGCGTGCCTGAGCCGTGAGGACCGGATGACGGTCGACGCCGAGATCGCCGGCAACGCCCAGCGGTTCGAGGCGATGGGTGACGGCGAGCTCGTCAGCGAGGCGCGCACGATCGCCTACCGGCTCGACCCCGAGTCCGTCGTACGACGCCGGAGCCGCGCCGAGAACGACCGCCGGGTGTCGCTGCGCCCCGCGCCCGACGTGATGAGCCAGCTCTCGGCCCTGCTGCCCGTGAAGGACGGTGTCGCCGTGTACGCCGTCCTCAGCCGCGAGGCAGATCGGCTGCGCGCGGCGGGCGACCACCGCGGCCGCGGGCAGATCATGGCCGACACCCTGGTACGGCGAGTCCTGTCGACCGCCCCCGCGACGGACACCAGGCCAGCAGTCATGATCAACCTGGTGGTCAGCGACCGGGTCCTGCTCGGAGGCGGCGACGATCCGGCGTACGTGGAGGGCTACGGCCCGATCCCCGCAGACCTTGCACGCCAGCTGGCCGGGACGACCCGGGCCTGGGTGCGGCGCCTCTACGCCACCCCCGAGACCGGCCGACTGGTCGCGATGGACTCGACGAGCCGGTTGATGCCCGCACAGCTCGCCCGGATGATCCGACTCCGTGACCAGCGGTGCCGCACCCGTTGGTGCGACGCCCCGGTCAGGCACTCGGACCATGTCACCGCCGTCGCAGAAGGCGGACCCACGAACGAACCCAACGGCCAGGGTCTGTGCGAAGCCTGCAACCACGCCAAGCAGGCGTCGGGATGGCGAGCGAGACCGAGCCCCGGTGCTCGACATGCGGTCGAGACGACCACGCCGACCGGGCACACCTACACCTCGATGGCGCCTGCGCTGGTCCGGACGCGCTTCATCGAAAGTGGCCCCGGACTCTGGACCCTCGTCGCCTGACGATGCGGCGACGTCGACGCGCTACCGCTTGCCGCGACCGAACATCCGGCCGATCCGGTCGCCCACCGACCGCGGCGGCTTGATCTGGACCAGGGACGACCCGTCCGGCTCCGGCAGGTTCGCCGCCTGCTCCGCCGAGAGCGTCGTGAGCACGTGGCTGGTCCAGATCGAGTCGATCTGAGGAGCGTCCACGAACCGGGTGCCATCGGCCGTCTCGACGACGATGCCGTCGAACACCGAGACCAGTTCGTCCACCAGCACGGACCGGACCGTGGCGAACGGGTGCCCGTCGCTCGTCTGCACGGGCGTGCCCGGCTGGAGCGCGGTGTACGCGATCGGGTGGTCAGCTGCGTCCGCCATGCTGGCAAGCGTACGGCGCGGGCCTGGTGTCGCCCGGCGGGATGTCGGTGCCGTGACATAGATTGAGCAGGTGAGCGAACGATGAGCAAGACCGACGAGCTGCGCGCGATGCGCGAGGCGAAGTACGCACGAGCAGCCGCCGCCCAGAGCGGCCAGGCGCCGGCCCAGCCGAAGGCAGAGCCCAAGGCAGCGGCCAAGACCGCGAAGGCGGCGCCGGTGGCACCCCCGGAGGCCGCCACGCAGACCGACGGCCTGTGCGGCCACCGGTCGATGAACGGGCGCAGCTGCACCCGCGAGGCCGGCCACGCGGCCAAGAGCCACCGCTACTCCTGACGCCTACTCCTGGCCGACGACGAGCCGCAGGATCCGGTCGAGCTCGGCGCGGTCGGTGTCGCTGAGCACGGACAGTCGCTGCTCCGTCGCCGTACGACGCGCCTCGTCGAGCTTGGCCCGCAGCGCCGTCCCCGCGTCGGTCGGCACGACGCTGGTCGCCCGCCGATCGGCGGGATCGGGCTGCCGGGCCACGAGCGAGCGCTCCTCGAGGGCGTCGACGACCTCGGTCGCCGACCGGGGCGCGATGCGCAGCCGCTCGGCCAGCACCGAGAGCCGCACCGGCTCCAGCTCGGCCACGACCCGGAGCGCCCGCGCCTGGCTCGGGGTGACGTCGTACTCCGCCATCACCTCACCGAAGGACCGGCGCATCGAGCGCGCGGCCATCATCAGCAGGTCGCTGGTCGACTCGTCGCCGGTGGTGTCGTGGTGATGCACGGGAACATCCTAGCCAATGCGCGCGTTCCCTCATCGTGAGGTAACCTCACCATATGACCTTCCCCCATCCGTGAGAGAGGTGAGCGCATGGCGGAGCCCATGAGCCGCGGCCGCGGAGGCCGCCCCGGATCGATCAGTCCCGAGTCGCGACAGGCCGACAAGGCCCAGCTCGCCGACGCCCCCGTCTCGCTGCGCCGCATCGGCCGGCTGTTCTCGGCGCACCGCGCCCGCCTGGCCTTCGTCGTGGTCCTGATCGTGGCCAGCTCGCTGATCGCGCTGGCCCAGCCCTTCCTGATCAAGCGCGTCATCGACGTCGCGATCCCCCAGCAGGACGTCTCCCTGCTGCTGACCTGCGTCCTGCTCATGGTGGGCATCGCCGTCGCGACCTCCGCGATCGGCGTCGTCCAGACCTGGCAGTCGACCACCGTCGGCCAGCGCGTGATGCACCGCCTGCGCTCCGACCTCTTCGGCCACCTGCAGCGCCAGTCGATCGGCTTCTTCACCCGCACCCGTGGCGGCGAGATCCAGTCGCGGGTCGTCAACGACATCGGCAGCATGCAGTCGGTCGTCACCTCGACGGCCACCTCGATCGCGTCCAACCTGACCACCGTCGTCGGCACCCTCGTCGCGATGCTGCTGCTCAGCTGGCAGCTCGCCCTGGTCACGCTCGTCGTCCTGCCGCCGGCGGTCGTCCTCACGCGCCAGGTGGCGCGGATGCGGTACGCCGTGACCGCGGCCCGTCAGCGCAAGCTCGCCGACCTGCACGTGCAGGTCGAGGAGGGCCTGTCCGTCAGCGGCATCCAGCTCACCAAGACCCTCGGCGCCGCGCCCACCCTCGCGCGCCGCTTCGAGCAGACCTCGGCCGAGCTCGTCGACCTCGAGGTCCGCTCCCAGCTGGCCGGCCGCTGGCGGATGGCGACCATGAACATCGTGTTCGCCGCCGTCCCTGCGACCCTCTACCTCGCTGCCGGCCTGCCCGCGACCTCGGGCGGGATGACGATCGGCACCCTGGTCGCGTTCGTCGCCCTCCAGGGCGCGCTCTTCCGCCCGCTGATGGGGCTGCTCGGCGTGCAGGCCGACGTGACCGCATCGCTCGCGCTCTTCAGCCGGATCTTCGAGTACCAGGACCTCCCCGTCGAGATCGACGACCCGGCCGACCCGGTCCGGCTCGGCCGCGTCCACGGCGAGGTCCGCTTCGACCACGTCGGCTTCGGGTACGGCGACGCGCCGGTCCTCCACGACATCCACCTGACCGTGCCGGCCGGCGGCTCCCTCGCCCTGGTGGGCGAGACCGGCAGCGGCAAGACGACGCTGGCCTCCCTGGTCGCCCGGCTGCACGACCCGACCACGGGCGCGGTCCGCATCGACGGGGTCGACGTCCGCGACCTCACGCTCGACGACCTCGCCGCCACCGTCGGCGTCGTGACGCAGGAGACCTACCTGCTGCACGCGTCGGTGCGCGACAACCTGCTGCACGCGAGGCCGGACGCCACCGACGCCGAGATCGAGGCCGCCTGCCGGGCTGCCCGCATCCACGACGTCGTCACGGCACTCCCCGACGGCTACGACACGATGGTCGGCTCGCGTGGCCACCGGTTCTCCGGCGGCGAGAAGCAGCGGCTGGCGATCGCCCGGACGCTCCTGCGCAACCCGCGGATCCTGGTGCTCGACGAGGCCACCAGCGCGCTCGACAACGAGACGGAGCGCGAGGTGCAGGCGGCGCTCGACGAGCTGGCCGAGGGACGGACGACGATCACCATCGCCCACCGGCTCTCGACCGTGCGCAACGCCGACCAGATCGCGGTCCTCGCACACGGCCAGGTGGTCGAGCACGGCACCCACGAGGAGCTGCTGCTGCGTGGCGGCCGCTACGCCGACCTGGTGCGCAGCGGGCTCTCGACCGTCGCGGCCTGAGCCAGTGTCGGGTCCGCGTTGACCGCGGTCGCCCGGCAGACCTCGGCCCACGGCGTGGGCGTCAGGCCGAGCTCACGCTCGATGGCGCTGGAGTCGAGCACGTAGGGACGCTGGAACTGGTACTCGGTCTCCCGCAGCTCGCGCATCACGGGCACGACCAGCCCACTGAGCGCCAGGGTGCCCCTCGGGAAGGCCTTCACCTTCACCGGCTCGCGCCCGGCCGCCCGGCAGACGTCGGCCACGGCCTGCGCCTGCGTCACCGGCGTGTTGGTCGGGGCGTGCCACACCCGGCCCCAGGTCTGCGGTGCCGCGGCCACGGCGACCAGCGCCCGACCCATGTCGCGCACGTCCGTGAACGAGTGCGGTACGTCGGGCCGGCCCATGACCCGCACCGTCTTGCCGGCCAGCGCGGCCGGAGCCACCCGGGCCACGTGCCCGGCCGCGACCGTCACCCCAGGACCCATGTAGTCCGATCCGCGCACCTCGACCGCGCGGATGCGACCCGCCTCGTGGCGCGCCAGCGCCTCGGCCCACATCCCGGCCCGGATCCGGGCCTTCTTCGTCGTCGCGGCGTCGGGCATCCCCTCGACCATCGGGCCGTCGACCGGGCCGTAGCCGTAGAGGCAGGACGCGGTCACCAGCAGCGCGCCGGTCCGCTCGGCGGCGACCAGGAACGCCTCGGCCACCGGGGGCCAGAACGTCGACCAGACCGTGTAGTCCGCCGGGTTGACGCAGTTGTAGATCGCGACGGCGCCGGCCGCCAGCTCCGTCAGACGGTCGGCGTCGGCGGCATCGGCCGCCTCCCGGCGTACGCCGGGGAGGTCCGGACCGCTCCCCGACCGGCTGACGAGCAGCGTCTCGTGGCCGGCCGCGGCCAGCTCGAGAGCGGTGGCGCGACCGACGGGCCCGGCGCCGACGACGACATGAAGCTCAGACATGGTTCCTCCTGAAGTTTGAATCGAGAGCACCGCTCTCTGTTTCTCCAGGTTGGCACGACTCGCAGCCAAAAGCAAGAGCACTGCTCTCGAATGTGTCACGATGTGTCCATGTCCCGAGCCGAGAACCGCGTCGAGATCACCCGCACCATCCAGGAGACGGCACGCCGCCACCTCGCGGAGGTGGGGCCGGCGGCGCTGTCCCTGCGTGCGATCGCCCGCGAGGTCGGCATGGTCTCGTCAGCGGTCTACCGCTACTTCCCCAGCCGCGACGAGCTGCTGACCGCCCTGATCGTGGAGGCGTACGACGAGCTGGGCGACGCGGTCGAGCGGGCCGACGCCGGCGTCCGGCGGCGTGCGGCCCTGGACCGACGGTTCCTGGCCGTGTGCAACGCGATCCGCGACTGGGCGCGCACCAATCCGCACGAGTACGCACTCCTCTACGGCTCCCCCGTCCCCGGCTACGTCGCCCCGGACACGACCGTCAGCTCGGCCGGCCGCATCACGGGCGCGTTCCTGCGGCTCGCCCAGGAGTCGCAGACGGCAGGAGACCTGCTCGCCACGACGCGACCGGTGCCGCCGAAGGAGCGCAAGGCGCTCGGCGGGGTCTACCCGGCGCTCGACGTCGCGGTCGCGGACGAGCGGATCGTGCGCTGGCTGATGGGCTGGACGACCGTCTTCGGGCACATCAGCATGGAGCTGTTCGGCCACATGCACCGCGGCATCCTCGACTACGACGCCCACTTCCAGCAGGTCACTGGCCAGCTGGTCGCCGACCTGGGTCTGGACTAGCCGGCGAAGCGGCGACGGTACTGCTGCGGGCTCAGCCCGCGCACCCGCGCGAAGTGGTGGCGCAGCGTCGCGGCGTTGCCGAAGCCGACCTCGTCGGCGATCCAGTCGATCGGGTGGTCGGTGCGCTCGAGCAGCTCCTCCGCCGCCTGCACCCGCTGCCGGGTCACCCAGGAGTGCGGCGTCGTGCCGGTCTCCGCGCGGAACCTGCGGGCGAAGGTGCGCGCCGACATGTGGTTGCGGCGGGCCAGGGTCTCGACGCTGAGGTCCTCGCCGATGTTCTCGACGATCCACTGCAGCAGCGGACCCAGGGTCTCGGCGTCGCAGTCGGGCACGGCGTTGGCGATGAACTGCGCCTGTCCCCCGTCGCGGTGCGGGGGCACGACGATCCGTCGGGCGGTGGTCGCCGCCACCTTGGCGCCGAAGTGGTCACGCATCAGGTGCAGCGACGCGTCGATGCCGGCGGCGGAGCCGGCGCCGGTGAGGATGTTGCCGTCGTGGCAGTAGAGCACGTCGGGCTTGACCTTGGCCTCCGGGTAGGTCTTCGCCAGCAGGTCGGTGTAGCGCCAGTGGGTGGTGCACTCCCGGCCGTGCAGCAGGCCGGCGGCGCCGATCTCGAAGACGCCCGAGCAGTGGGCATAGATCGTGGCGCCGCGCGCCTCGGCCGCGCGGATGGCGTCGAGCACGAGCGGGTCGTGGTCGGTGAAGTCGTACTTCGGGGCCAGGCAGACCAGGTCGGCGTCGGCGGCGGCCTCGAGGCCACGCTCCACGACGAGGTCGTAGTCGGAGCGACCGCGCAGCCGTCCCGGCCGCGGCGTACACACCTGGAAGTCGAAGACCGGGTTGTCGTCCTCCGGGTGGTAGGGCTCCCCCCACACCTCGACCAGCGAGCCCAGCCCGAACGGCTCGGCGCCCTCCTGCACGATCACGGCCACCTTCTTCACCAGGACAGCAAACACCCGATGTGGCAGAAAATCAACGTACTCTGACTTTTCTGCCACTCGTGGCAGGATCTCGACAGGCGCAGTATTACTGCCATGACCTTCCTGATGATCCTCCTTCTCGTCGTCGTGGCGCTGAGCGTGGCCAGCGTCTACCTGATCGTCCGTGACGGCCGCGGTCCCCAGCGTCCGCCGGTCTCTCACTACCAGGACACGCGTTTCCTCGGTCCCCTGGCCCGCTGAGCACCTAGCATGCCCGCATGCGCCGCGTGCTCCCGGTCCTGACCGTCTGCTCCCTGGCCGCCGGCGTCCTCGCCGTCGGGCTCGCCTCGGCGGGCTCCGCAGACCCGCCGGCGACCCGCACGGTCGCGATCACCGGCACCGGCATCACCGGGACCTGGCCGGCGTACGACGACGCGACCGACCGCTACGCGATCGACACGTCGGGCGACAGCACCGGCACCGTCACCGTCACGGCCACCAGCGGCGATCCCGCGGCCGTCGTGGTGGTCGACGGCGTCCCGGCACCCGGCGGCGTCCTCGAGGTCACCGACCTGACGGTGGGCGACGAGGTGAACGTCCAGATCACCGATGCCGGTGGCACCACGAGCCAGTCCTGGATCTACCTGCCCGCCGACTTCCCCGAGATGCACGTCGTGGCCGACGACCCCGGGCAGCAGCCTGGCTACACGTTCCTCACCCTGGCGTCGTTCGCGTTCACCTCGACCTTCGAGACCGTCGTCGACGGGCACGGCGTCCCGGTCATGGTCGACGAGCTGAACGGGTCGGACCTCAAGGTCTCCGACGCGGACCCGTCGCAGTACACCGTGGCCCGTTCCAGCGCCGACGGCTACCACATCGTCACGCTCGACGAGCAGTGGCGACCGGTCGCGAGCCGACGGCTCGACGAGCCGGACGGCCAGAACTCGACCGACTTCCACGACAGCACGATGCTGCCGGACGGACGCGCCGTGCTCGTCGGCTACGACAGCACCGCGCACCCCGGGCAGACCGACGCCGTGATCCAGATCGTGGACGCGGCCGGTCACGCCACCTTCACCTGGAACAGCGGGGACCACGTCGCGGTGTCCGACGCCTACCTGAGCCCGAACGGCGACTACGCCCACATCAACTCCGTGCAGGTGCTCGCGAACGGCGACATCCTCGCGTCCTTCCGCAACCTCAGCGAGGTGATGCGGATCGCCACCTCCGTACACGACGACTACGCCGTCGGCGAGGTCGAGTGGCGGCTCGGCGGCAAGGACAGCGACTTCACCTTTGTCGACGACCCGGACGGCGGCAACTGCGCCCAGCACATGGCGCGCATCATGCCGAACGGGCACCTGATGATCTTCGACAACGGCTCGAAGCTCGACCCGTCCGGTCTCATCGGCCCGCAGACGGCCAACATGTGCCCCGACCCGACGGACGAGGACAGCCCCGGCACCCCCGGCATCGCGCGGCCCCAGACCCGGGTCACCGAGTACGTCCTCGACGAGGACGCGCACACCGCGACGCTCGTCTGGAGCCACGCCGTCCCCGGGCGCTACGCCGCCTTCGCCGGGAGCCAGCAGCGCCTCGCCAACGACAACACCCTGGTCGGGTGGTCGTTCAACACCGAGTCGGACGGCAACCAGGGCCCCATCGTCACGGAGACGACCCCTGCAGACGACGAGATCTGGGGACTGCGCGCGGTCGGGTGGTTCAGCTACCGCGCCACCAAGCACGACGCACCGGACCGGATCGCGCCGGAGATCTCCCTCGCCGGTCCCGCCGACGGCGCGACGTACGACGAGGGCGACGCCCTGCCCCCCGTGACCTTCTCGTGCACGGACCGGGGCGGATCGAACCTCGACGAGTGCTCCGGGACGGTCCCCCAGGGAGGCGCTGCGCCGTCGGAGCCCGGTGACCACACGGTGACCGTGACCGCGACCGACGCGGCCGGCAACGACACCACCCGCACGCTCTCGTACTCCGTCGCGGCGACCCCGCCACCCCCGGTGCCGACCGTGTGGCAGCCCGACCTCCGCATCCGCCTGGTCGGCGGCCCGTGGAAGGGCGCCGACCGCATCGGGTCGGCCGCCTCGCAGTCGGTCACCGCGCGGCTGACGAGTGCGCGGACGGGCCGTACCCAGACGTTCGACGTCTGGATCCGCAACCTCGGCACGTCCGCCGACCGCCTCGTCTTCGACGGCGGCACGACCAACCGCCGGTTCGAGGTCCGCTACCGCGCTGCCGGCCGCGACCTGACCCGCGCCATCGAGCGCGGCGCCTTCACCACTCCGCGGCTGGCGCCGCGCGAGTCGTACAAGGTCAAGGTCGTGGTGACCCGTACCGACCGGGCGAAGCGCGGCGACGAGCGGCGGATCGGCTTCGTCGCCCGCTCCGACGACCACCGGACCCGGATCGACCGGGTGTCCGCCCTGGTCCGGGCGGTGCGCTAGCCGCTCGCTCCTCCCCCGGAACGACGGAGGCCCGCCCCGGTCACCCGGGGCGGGCCTTCGTGCTGTGCTGCTACGTGCTGAGCGTGTTGCTCAGGCGGTGCCGCCGGTGAGCTTCTCGCGGAGAGCCTGCAGCGCCTCGTCGGAGGCGAGCGAGCCGCCGGCGTCGACGTCCTCGTCCACCTCGGCGGAGGAGGAGTACGACGTGGCCTCGCCGGCCTCGGCCTCGGCGACCTTGGCCTCGGCCTGCTGCTTGACGTGCGCCTCCCAGCGGGCGTGCGCCTTCGCGTACTGGTCCTCCCAGACCGCGCGCTGGTCGTCGAAGCCCTCGAGCCACTCGCCGGTCTCCGGGTCGAAGCCCTCGGGGTAGACGTAGTTGCCCTGCTCGTCGTACGTGGCCGTCATGCCGTAGAGGGTCGGGTCGAAGTCCTCGACGTCACCCGCGGCGGCGGTCTCGTTGGCCTGCTTGAGCGACAGCGAGATCCGGCGACGCTCGAGGTCGATGTCGATGATCTTGACCATGACGTCGTCGTTGACCTGGACGACCTGTTCCGGGATCTCGACGTGACGCTCGGCGAGCTCGGAGATGTGCACCAGGCCCTCGATGCCCTCCTCGACGCGGACGAACGCACCGAACGGGACCAGCTTGGTGACCTTGCCGGGCACGATCTGGCCGATCTGGTGGGTCCGGGCGAAGTGCTGCCACGGGTCCTCCTGCGTCGCCTTCAGCGACAGGGAGACACGCTCGCGGTCCATGTCGACGTCGAGCACCTCGACGGTGACCTCGTCGCCCACGGCGACGACCTCGGACGGGTGGTCGATGTGCTTCCAGGACAGCTCCGAGACGTGGACGAGACCGTCGACGCCGCCGAGGTCCACGAACGCACCGAAGTTGACGATGGAGGAGACGACACCCTTGCGGATCTGACCCTTCTGGAGCTGGGTCAGGAAGCCGTGGCGAACCTCGGACTGGGTCTGCTCGAGCCAGGCACGGCGCGACAGGACCACGTTGTTGCGGTTCTTGTCGAGCTCGATGATCTTGGCCTCGAGGGTCTGACCGACGTAGGGCTGCAGGTCGCGGACGCGACGCATCTCGACCAGGGAGGCGGGCAGGAAGCCGCGCAGGCCGATGTCGAGGATGAGACCACCCTTGACGACCTCGATGACGGTGCCTTCGACGACGCCGTCCTCTTCCTTGACCTGCTCGATGGTGCCCCAGGCGCGCTCGTACTGTGCGCGCTTCTTGGACAGGATCAGGCGGCCTTCCTTGTCCTCCTTCTGGAGGACCAGGGCCTCGACCTTGTCGCCCACGGAAACGACCTCGTTGGGGTCGACGTCGTGCTTGATCGACAGCTCGCGGGAGGGGATGACGCCCTCGGTCTTGTAGCCGATGTCGAGGAGGACCTCGTCGCGGTCCACCTTGACGATGGTGCCCTCGACGATGTCGCCGTCGTTGAAGTACTTGATGGTCGCATCGATCGCGGCGAGGAAGTCCTCTTCGGATCCGATGTCGTTGATCGCGACCTGAGGGAACTCGAGGTCGGGAAGGGTGCTCGTCATAAGGAAGGTGTGTCCTTGGGATGGATGGAGTCGTGCGGGCACGTCGAAAGCCCGTTTCACTAGCTCGATGAGAGTTAGCGAGCGATGGTCCACTCTGGATGGGACTGGGCAGACCTCCGGCGCACCCTGAAGACTACGCGGGGGGCTCGGCGTACGTCCAACCGGCGGAGGACTACGCTCCCGAGCGTGGAGAACCATCCCCCCGTGCGGGTGGAGCGACGGCCGGTCTCGGAGCAGGAGTCGCGACGGGCCAACGGCCCGGACTGGGATCGGTACGCCGACGAGTACCAGTCGACGCACGGCGAGTTCCTGGGTGACGCCGGCTTCGTCTGGGGGCCCGAGGGCTTCACCGAGGCGGAGGCCGGCGTCCTGGGTGACGTCGCCGACCGGGACGTGCTTGAGGTCGGGTCCGGCGCCGGGCAGTGCTCACGCTGGGTGCGCAGCCGCGGCGGTCGCGCGTACGGGCTGGACCTGTCCTTCCGCCAGCTCCAGCACTCCCGCCGGATCGACGCCGAGACCGGCGTCTGCGTCCCGTCGGTGCTCGGCACCGCCACCGCGCTGCCCTTCGCCGACGACTCGTTCGACGTCGTCTTCTCCTCCTTCGGCGCCCTGCAGTTCGTCAGCGAGATCGACGCAGCGGTCAGCGAGACCGCACGGGTGCTGCGCCCGGGCGGCCGGTACGCCTTCTCGATCACCCACCCGACCCGGTGGATGTTCCCTGACGACCCCGGGGTGGAGGGGCTCACCGCGAGCCAGTCCTACTGGGACCGCACGCCGTACGTCGAGGTCGACGACGCGACCGGGGTCGTGTCGTACGTCGAGCACCACCGCACGCTCGGCGACTGGGTGTCGCTGCTGGCCGGGGCGGGATTCATGATCACCGAACTGCTCGAGCCGGAGTGGCCCGAGGGGCACGAGCGGGTCTGGGGCGGCTGGTCGGGCGTCCGCGGCCGGCTCACCCCCGGCACCGCACTCTTCGGCGCCAGGCTGCTCCCGACGTGACTGACCCCGGCCGCCGTGGGCGACCGGGGTCAGATCAGGTGCTGCTGGGGCGAGCGGTCAGGCGACCGCGGCCTTCTCGCGCGTGCCGTTGGAGGAGCCCTCGTCGCGGCGGCGGGTCGAGAGCGTCAGCAGGATGCCGGCGATCAGGCACAGCGCGCCGGCGATGTACCCGACGAGCGGGACCCACTTCTCGAGGAGGTCCAGCTTGCTCAGGTTGTCGTGCGAGCTCGCGATGCTGTCCTTCTGCTGCTTGTCCGTGAACTCGGCCTGGATCGAGAGCACCGGCGAGCCGTCGGTCGTGGTCCGCACCTGGTCCTCGATCTGGTTCAGGATGTCGCCCGTGCGCGGCTCGACCCAGAACTCGGTGTTCGCGGAGTAGAGACCGTCGATGCCCTCGGCGATCGAGGCGGGCGCCTTGTCGACCGTCAGCTTGTAGACGTACACCTCGATGCCGTCGAGGTCCTTGGTGCTCTGGTAGACGGCGTCGACGGCCGCGCCGACGGTGTCGTCCCAGTAGGGGTACGTCTTCTTCTGCGCGTTGAACGGCCACTTGTTGACCAGGCCGACGTGCGGCGTGGCGTCGGCGCCCAGGTACTTCGTCGCGTCGGCGACGGCGAGCCCGTTCACCCGGTCGGTCGCGAACTGGTCGGTCGACGCCGAGATCAGGCGGTTGCCCGGGTCGTCGGTCGAGACGCAGTCGGGCACGTCGTCCTCGTCCTTGACCACGCAGCTGGCGTTGTTCCAGACCACGACGTTGTCGGTGGACTTGTCGGAGTCCGTGACCGTGGTGCTCGTGATCTTGATCGGCACACTCTCGCCACCGAGCTCAGCGGTGCCGGACAGGTGAGTCACGTTGTGGACGTCGAGCGGCGTCTTCTCCAAGCGATCCGGCGCATAGAACTGCGCGAGAATGCCGATCACCACGAGGAACATCCCCACAAAAATCAGGATGATTGCCAAGGTCTTTCGCACTGTCCGCCCCTCCTGGTACGCCAACGAGTCGGCGCAGCCTAGCAGCCGCGTGACGGGCGCCACACGATTTAGAACATGTTGTTACCGATTGGTTTTCCAGTGCCGGAACACGCTCAAATCGGGCGCAAAAGGTCGGCCGATCGCTGTGTCACACTGGGCCGTTCGCGGGCGAGGACCGAGCATCGAAGGAGCCGACGGGTGTCGACGATTGTGCCGCGGAACGCGGACGTCCGGGTGATCGCCCGACGCGTCTCGACCCGCATCTCAGCGCTGCGTCTCGGGCGACTCCGGGGGATCATGAACCGGCTCGTCCCCGCGTTGGTGCTCGCCGTCGCGATCGCCGGCTCCACCGCTCTCTCCTACTACTTCGCCCGCACCCTCTACTTCGGCGGCGACGACTGGGACTTCCTGCTGCACCGCGGGACGGTCGCCGGCGTCGACTCCGGGATGTGGGCGCCGCACTACGGACACTGGTCGACCGGTGTCGTGCTGATGTACCGCTTCCTCTTCTCGGTGGCCGGGCTGAGCTACCTGCCCTACATCGCCGTCTGCTGGGTGCTCCACGCGGCGATCGTGGTCGTGACCTACCACCTGGTGCGCCGGTCCGGCACCGGTCGTGGCGTCGGCCTGACCGTGGCCTGGCTGCTCGCCTTCATCGGGGCCGGCGCCGAGGCCCTGCTGTGGGCCACCGTGATGAACCTACTGGCGTCCCTGCTCTTCGGCCTGCTGGCGATGCTCCTGTACGTCGTCGCCGGGGACGGACCGCGGACGCGGTTCGCGGCGTGGCTGCTGCTCATCGTGGCGCTCGCCTTCTCGGCGACCGGCATCACCCTGGCGGTCGTCCTCGCCGTGTTCGTCGCCCTCCGGTTCTCGGTGCGCGCCGCCGCCGAGCTGATCAGCGTGCCGGCGGTCACGTGGGTGGTCTGGTGGCTCCTCATCGGTCACGAGGAGAGCGCCTCGACCGTCAGTGACCGCAGCGACTACCTCGGTGTCCCGGAGTTCTTCTGGACCGGGCTGTCCCAGGCACTCGGGACCTTCGCCGGGATCCCGGCGAGCGGCGGCATCCTGCTCGCCGTCCTGCTGGTGCTCCCGTTCGTGGTCCGCGACGCACCGGAGACCCTGCGACTGATGGCCGTCGCGGGCGTGGTGGGCGCCGTGTTCCAGATGCTGCTCGCCGCCGCCACGCGCGTCAGCGCTGGCCTCGCCTGGGCGACGACCGGTCGGTACGCCTACCTGACCATCGCCCTGCTGATGCCCTCGATGGCACTCGGCCTGCACTGGCTCGCGACCTCCGTGAAGCCCTCCCGGTGGGTCTCCTCCGGCTTGGTCGTCGTCGTGCTCGGCGTCTACACGATCGGCGCGGTCGGGCTGTTCCGGGACTACGCCCACGACCAGAAGCCGTACCGGACACCCTGGAAGGACCGGCTCGCCGGCCTGGTGGCCGCCGCCGACTCCGGCGAGACCGTGCTGACCGACCAGCTGGACCCGGTCCTCAATCCCTACCTCGAGGCCGACCTGGTCCTCTCCCCCGAGGTCCGGGGGGCGATCGCCGGCACCGCGACCGACCAGGGCGTGCTCGACGCCGAGGCGCTGGCGATGACGGCCGTCGGCCCCAGGACCGCCTGGCTCGGGTCACCCGCGACGGTGCGGCTGGCGCTGGGCTTCGAGGGCGCCATCGACCCGCGGCCGGGCTGCCACGTCTACACGGCGCCGGACGGAGGCACGCCGGCCCTCGAGCTGGACACCGGGCCGGGCGGCAACGAGATCACCGTGCAGTCGCCCGCGACCAGCATCCGGACCCAGCTGGTCCGGGGTGACGTCGAGAGCGTCCCCCGCAACTGGCCCGTCGAGCCCGACACCCAGATCCACGTGGCGACGACGGCGCGTGACGCGGTCCTCCGCGTCACCTTCGACAAGACCGGGTCATACGTGATCTGCCGGAAGTGACGGTCGCGGGGCCGAGTGCTTCCCGCGCGCGTCCTCCCGGCGTCCCAGCAGCAGGAGCGCGAACGCGGCCGCCAGGAGGACGAGGCCCACGGCGTACCCGACCAGGGGCAGGGTGTGCGTGAGCAGGCGCACCCGGTCGCGGAGGTCCGCGGCCTCGCCGGTCAGCGTCTTCACGTTGTCAGCGGTCGACTCCACGGTCAGCCTGGAGACCTTGCCCGCCGTCGGGCTGAGGTCGTCCCGCTCCCGCACGATCGTCCCCGTGAGCGGCTCGACCCAGAGCTCGACCGTGCCACCGAGGTAGCCCGCGAACTGGCCGTCGGGCGCGCTCGTGCGCAGGCTGTCGAGGTCGGCCACGTAGACGTAGCAGAGGAGACCGTCGACGCGATCGGTGCGGTCGAACGTCGTCTCGATCCCGGTGGCGGCCGGCTCGTACCAGTAGAGGTACGACTTCTTCTGCGCGTCGGCCGGCCAGCGCTCGACCTGTCCCTCGTGCGGCAGGGCGTCGGGGGGGAGGTTGGCCGGGTCGTTCACGGCGGCGCCGGTCCGCCGGTCGGTCGCGACGTCGTCGAGCGTCGCCCGCAGCAGCCGGCCGTCCGACTCCGAGGACGACAGGCAGTCGGGGGTCGCGCCGGAGGTGATCACGGTGCACGTCGAGCGGCGCCACGAGGCGATCGATCCGTCCGAGCGCGCCGGGTCGACGGACGAGCTCCGCGTCACGCGCACCGTCTCCGTCTCACCGGCCACGACGGCATCACCCTCGAGCGTGCGCTGCACCGACGCGTCGAGCGGCGTCTCGAGGAGGCGGTCCTTCAGGTAGACCTGGCCGAGCACGGAAACGGCGATGACGAATGCCGCCGCGAAGGCGAGCACGATGCCCATATTTCTGCGCAAGAACGGCCCTCCGGTCGACGGTCACGGCACACTAGCAGCGCATCGCATCTATGGTTCTGCTCATGGAGCAAGCCACCGCGTCGCACGACACCCGCGACCGCCTTCTCGACGGGATCCGCGGTGTCGCGATCGTGCTGGTCGTGCTCTCCCACGGCTGGACCCTCTGGCCGACCGAGAAGCTGCTGTCCCACAAGACGCTGAACCCCTGGTTCACCAGCGGCAACTTCGCCGTCTCCATCTTCTTCGTCGTCGGGGCCTTCCTCGCGACCCGCACGCTCCTCCGACGGGTCGACAGTGGCACCGACCTGCACGTCGGCGTGATCTCCGTACGCCGGTACGTCCGCCTCAGCGGCCAGCTCTACGTGCTCCTCATCGCCGTCCTCATCGTGACCGCGACCGACACGGCCTCGGCGTACCCCAACGCCGACACCGGCGCCTCGGTCTTCCGGATCGCGACGTACACGTGGAACTGGTTCCTCGTCGGCCACGCCTTGACGGCGCGCCCCGACCTCGGTCACCTCTGGTACCTGTCCGTCGACTTCCAGATCTTCCTGCTGGTGCTGGCGCTGGTCTACCTGCTGGGCCGGCGTCGCGCCTGGCTGGCACTCAGCCTCGGCACGCTGCTCGTCGCGGCCCTGCTCTGGCGCTCGCACGTCTTCGGCCTGGACGGTGGCGCCTACCGCGCTCTCCTCCAGACGACGACCCGGATGGACGCGCCGCTGACCGGCGCCCTCGCCGCCGTGCTGCTGCCCTACCTCGGCGTGCTCCGTCGCTTCGCCCGTCCGCTCCTCGTCGTGAGCACGGTCGCCCTCGTCCCGGTCCTCGTGCTCACCGACACCGAGGCCAGCTTCGTGGGCTGGCCGGGGGTCGTCCTCGACGCCACCTTGTTCCTCTTCGTCGTCACCTGCGCCATGTCCACGGCGCCGCGTCTCCTGGAGCGCACGCTCGGCAGCGCGCCGCTGGCGTTCCTCGGCAGGCGCTCGCTCAGCCTCTACCTCTGGCACTACCCGCTGTTCTGGTTCATCAGCCGGCACTCGGGCGGCTGGGCCTGGGAGTCCCGCGCGGCGGTCGGGATGGTCGCCATGTTCGCGATCTCGGAGCTCAGCGAGCGTCTCGTCGAGACCCGGGTCCAGCGGATGCTGCGCTCGGAGCGCTGGCGCGAGCTCGACGACGGCATCCCGCAGTTCCTGGGCACCCGGATCCGGGGATGGTGGCGGGCACCGGTCGAGCCGTCCCGCCCGGACGAGACCGTGCACCCGGCCGACCGGGACCAGCCGGTCTGAGGAGCGCCGTCAGCGGTTGCGTCGGCGCAGCCGGTCGACCCGGGCCAACAGCTTGTTGACCCGCTCGTCGGAGATGCCCAGGCGACGCTTGAGGCGGTCATAGATGTCGAGCGCGGTGCGGTCCGCGGCGATCGCGGCACGGCGTGCCCGGCTCTCGTCGGGTCGCGCCTGGTAGTTCGTCGCGCGCCGGATCGTGCCCTCTTCTTCGGTGAAGTAGTAGAGCGCCATCGACCGGCGGGCCACGTCGGGCGGGCAGGTCAGCCCGTCCGGGTGCCCGTGGAAGGTGTCGTACGCCGTGCTGAACACCAGCATCCGGTTGCCGGCCGGGGTGACCCGGGCGCGGCACTGCTGCATGTTGCGGTCCCAGAGCTCGAGCTTGCCGCCCCACTCGTCGGGCCACTCCTCGTTCAGGTAGAGCAGGATGTTGACCCGGCGCGCCCAGTTCTCGTGGGTGTGGTGGGTGGTGAAGTCGGCGTGGATGTTGAGGTGACCGCCCCGCAGGGTCTGGTGCAGGCCGCCGCCGTCCATGGTCCAGTCCGGGATCAGGTTCGAGATCCCCGTCAGCTTCTCGAGGTAGGCCACGAAGCGCGGGGAGCAGAACTCCTGGGCCACGTCGTGCAGCGTCGGTCCCCAGGTGTCCGGCTCCGTGTTGGAGTACTTCGTCTCGTTGACGTGCAGGTACCCCTTCCAGAACTCGTCCTTCATGCCGGGGAACTCGGCGACCGCCTTGTCGAACACCTCGGGCCTGAGGACGTTGTCGATGACGGTGTGCGGGAACGGGTCGGCGGCACCGTAGGAGGCCGCCGCAGCGTCGAGGTCGGACTCGAGGGCCGCAAAGTCGACGAGGGGTGAGTCGGACATGCGCGGAATGATGCCATGAAGATCCAGTGCGTAACCTACTGACCGGTTAAGATCCCCCGAGTGTTCCGTTCACGTAACAGCCGCGTCGCCGGCTGGCGGAGCAGCGAGGGAGAGCGATGGCCACGCACGAGTTCGAGGCACGCCGTCACGACGAGGCACTGACCGGCGACCACGAGGTCCCCGCCAGCACCCGCGTGGGCGTACTGGTCGTCGCCTACAACGCCGCCGGCACCCTCGTCCAGACCCTCGCCCGGATGCCCGCGCGCTTCGCCGCGGTCGTCGACCACGTGCTCGTCTGCGACGACGCGAGCGACGACGAGACCTACGAGGTCGGCCTGCGCTTCAAGAGCGGCTCGACGCTGCCAATGACGATCGTCCGGCACGAGCAGAACCTCGGCTACGGCGGTAACCAGAAGTCCGGCTACGAGTGGGCGATCAACCACGGGCTCGACGTCGTCGTCCTCCTGCACGGCGACGGCCAGTACGCGCCCGAGCACATCGAGGAGCTGGTCGCGCCGCTCGCTGCCGGCGACGCCGACGCCGTCTTCGGCTCCCGGATGATGGAGCCCGGCAACGCCCGCGCCGGCGGCATGCCGCTCTACAAGTACGTCGGCAACAAGATCCTCACGACCATGCAGAACAAGCTGGTGGGCCTCGATCTCACCGAGTGGCACAGTGGCTACCGTGCCTACCGCGTCGACGCCCTCGCGGACCTCGACCTCGCGTCGTACTCCAACGGGTTCGACTTCGACACCGAGATCATCCTGGGCCTGCACGACCAGGGGAAGCGGATCATCGAGGTCCCCATCCCGACCTACTACGGCGACGAGATCTGCTACGTGAACGGCATGAAGTACGCGAAGGACGTGACCGTCGACGTGCTGCAGTACCGGCTGCGCCGCCTCGGGTTCGGTACGCCGACCGTGGGCGGACCCGACGAGCAGGCCTACGACCTCAAGCCCTCGGAGCACTCCTCGCACGGCGTCATGCTCGACTGGATCGGCCAGGTGCCCCCGTCGCGGGTGCTCGACGTCGGCTGCTCGGACGGTAACTTCGCCGCCCTCGTCGGGGGCCTCGGCCACCAGGTGACCGGCATCGACCTGGTCAAGCACGAGGGCGTGTCCGAGCGCATGGAGAACTTCATCGAGGTGGACCTCAACCAGGGTCTGCCGGACGACGTCGGCCGCGACTACCGCGTGGTCGTCGCGGGTGACGTCCTCGAGCACGTCATCGACCCGCAGAGCCTGCTCACCGACCTGGGCTCCCGCCTCGCGCCGGACGGCGAGGTCGTCGTGTCGGTGCCGAACTTCTCCCACTGGTACCCGCGCACCCGGGTGGCCATCGGCCGCTTCGACTACGACCAGCGCGGCCCGCTCGACAACGGCCACGTCCGCTTCTTCACCCGGGCCAGCTTCGAGCGCCTCGTCCGTCGCTCCGGGATGACCATCGTGGAGCGCCGCACCGTGGGCTCCCCGCTCGACGTCCTCGACCGCGCCGGCGAGCGCGGCCTGCTCGTCCGGGTCGTCCGGAAGGTCGCGGTGCTCGACCGTCTGGCCACGCGCCTGTGGCCGACCATGTTCGGCTACCAGTTCCTGTACCGGCTGGAGCGGGCTTGACCCGTGACCAGGGCTCCCGCCGGCGGAAAGTCGCGACCGCTGCGGGACTCACCGTAGGGGCTGCTGCCTACGTCCTGACACTGCTCGACTACGGCCTGAGGCTCACGCGTACCGCGAACGCGCTCGGCTACGCCTCGAACTTCTTCGACGGCCAGGGCCGGTCGCTGCTCGACGGGCACCTCTGGGTGCCCAACGGGTTCCTCGGGATCGAGGCGTTCGTCGAGCGCGGCCACGACTACATGTACTTCCCGCCGTGGCCGGCGATCATCCGGATGCCCATCCTGTCGATGACCAACGAGTTCGACGGCAAGCTCACCCTGCTCTCGATGGCGCTCGGCTTCGTGCTGATGATGGTGATGAGCGCCAAGCTGGTCTGGCTGGTCCGCGACCAGCTCGCCCCGGGACCGGTCAGCCGCCTCGAGGCCGTCGTGATGGGCGCCCTCATCGCCCTGGTCACCGGCGGCACCACCCTCACGTACGTCGCCTCGCTGCCCTGGGCGTTCCACGAGGTCTACGCCTGGTCGATCCCGTTCACGGTCGGGTCGATGTACTGGCTCATCCGGGTCCTCGACGACCCGACCCGCCGCGCCGTGTGCTGGCTCGCGGCGTTCGTGCTCGGCACGCTGCTGACCCGGACGACCGACGGCTGGGCGATGGCGGTGGCCGCGATGGCCGCCGGCGTCTGGCTGCTGGTCGGCCGGCTGCACCGCGACCGCCGCCGCTTCGCGATCGGCACGATCGCCGCCGGCGTGGTCCCGCTCGTCATCGGGATCGTGATCAACGTCCTCAAGTTCCGCCATCCCTTCCTGTTCCCGCTCGAGGACCAGGTCTGGACCCAGCTCAACGCGCACCGCCGCGAGGCCCTCGACGCCAACGGCGGCACCCTCACCGGGCTGCAGTTCTTCCCCACCTCCTTCATGGCGTACTTCCGCCTCGACGGCGTGCGCTTCGTCGACTACTTCCCCTGGGTCACGCTGCCCGCGCACGCGCCCCGGGCGTACGACGGTGCCGTGCTCGACCAGACCTACCGCACCGGGAGCGTCACCGGCTTCATGCCGTGGCCGCTGCTGCTGACGGTCCTGACCGCCATCGCCGTCTTCCGGCCCGGCGTCGACCGAGCCCGCCGGATCCTCCGGGTGCCCCTGGTCGGCGGCGTCCTGGCGACCGGTGGCGTGATGGGCTACGGCTACCTGGCCCACCGCTACACGAGCGAGTTCGTCCCCGCCCTCGTGCTCGGGGCCACCGTCGGCACCGTGCTGGCGTTCCACTGGCTCCGCCGCCGTCGCGCCTGGCTGGCCGGGCTCTTCGTGGCGGTCACGGCGGCGTTCACGGTGTTCGGGCTCGGGGCCAACATGCTGATCGGCTACACGGCCGCGGCGTACACCGGCGGCGGCCCGCAGCTGGAGAGGTACGTCGCCCTGCAGCACCGGCTGAGCCCCCACCAGCAGGCCGAGCGCACGACCATCTCGGACGACCTGCCGTCCGGTGGCCGCACCGACGACCTCTGGATCCGCGGCGACTGCGACGCGCTCTACCTCAACACCGGTGACCGCTACGAGCCGTGGCAGCTGGTGCAGCAACGCGCCGTGGTGGTGCAGGCGCTGGTCGCCGACGACGCCAAGGCGGGGGTGGTGCGGCTGATCGAGGTCGACTCGACCCCTCGGCGCAGCGTCAGCCTGCTGATCAGCTCCAGCAGCCAGGCCCGGGTCATGATCGACACCGGCGACCACACCTACTTCGGCCAGTGGTTCGACCTGCTCGAGCCCCGCACCGTCCGGGTGGGCGTCCGCCCGCAGCCGGAGCTCGGCTACGCCGAGGTCAGCTCCACCCCGGGAGGCTTCGTCGGCTTCCTACCGGTGCGGGAGTCGGACGAGGGCGTCGTCCGCCTGCTCGACCTGACGCCCAGCGACGACCGCAAGCCGACCACCGAGGGCGTCACGGTCCGCACCCTCCGGGGTGTCGAGCCGCCGCTCTGCCGCGACCTCATGGCCGCCACCCGCAAGTGAGCCGGCGCCCGATGCGTCTGGTGTTCCTGACCTGGCGCGACTCGACCCACCCGGACGGCGGCGGCTCGGAGATCTTCGTCGAGGAGGTCGCCAGGGAGCTGGTCGCCCGAGGGCACGAGGTCACCATCCGGTGCGCCCGGCACCCCGGCAGCGCTCCCGCGGAGGACCTCGACGGCGTGCGCCTGGTCCGCAGGGGCGGCCGGCTCACGGTCTACCCGCGCGCGCTCGCCTGGCTGGCCACGCGGGGGCGTCGGTACGACGTTGTGGTGGACGTGATCAACGGACTGCCGTTCGGCGCCCCCCTGGTGCGCCGCCACGGGGTCGTGGCGCTGATCCACCACACCCACGAGCGTCAGTGGCAGATCATCTACCCCGACGTACGCGGCCGGATCGGGTGGGCCATCGAGCACCGGCTCACGCCGCGCCTCTACCGCGGGCTCCCCCACCTGACCGTCTCCGATGCGTCGCGGGCCGACCTGGTCGGGATCGGCGTGCCCGAGTCGTCGATCTCGGTGGTGCGCAACGGCGTCCGGGTCGTCCCGGCGACCGCGGCACGGTCGGCGACGCCGCGCCTGGTGGTGCTCACCCGGCTGGTCCCGCACAAGCAGGTCGAGGACGCGTTCCACGTCCTCGCCCGGCTGCGCGACGAGCTGCCGGACCTGCGCCTCGACGTCGTCGGCGAGGGCTGGTGGCGACCCCACCTGGAGGAGGCCCTGCGGGAGCTCCGCCTGGAGGACTGGGTCACGCTGCACGGGCACGTGCCGGACGACGTACGCGACCGGATCCTGGCCGAGGCGTGGGTGATGCTGCTGCCGTCGGTCAAGGAGGGCTGGGGCCTCGCGATCATGGAGGCCGCGGCGCAGGGGACGCCGACGATCGCCTACGGCAGTGCCGGCGGGGTCCGCGAGTCGATCCTGGACGGCGAGACCGGGCTCCTGGTCGACGACCGGGACGGGCTCACCGAGGCGACGCGGTCACTGCTGGTCGATGCCGGGCTGCGCGACCGGTTGGGCCGCGCGGCCAGGGAGCGTGCTCGGACCTTCAGCTGGTCGAGCGCGGCGGACGTCGTCGAGGACGTCGCAGCCGGGGCTTCGGCTCAGTCGCCGTAGGTCAGGATCTGCTGGTTCGCCGGGTTGGTCTCGGGCGCGGCGGTCTGGGTCTGCACGACCCCGACCATGGTGATGGCGCCTGCGGCGCCACCTGCCAGGACCGGAAGGAGCAGCTTGACGAAAACCAGCACGGCATGTCCTTTCAGCGGGCTCCTGTTGAGCCAGGCGTCACTGTAGCAGCGAGTCGTGCCGCGGGGGTGCATTCCGGCGACGCCGGATCGCCAGGAGCGTCCCGCCCACCGCCACCGCCGCTGCGAGGAGGTCGGCCGCCACCACGACGACGCGGGTGGCGCGGCCCGCGCCGTGCGCGGTCGGCGATGCGTCCGGGACCGAGTAGAGCGCCAGGTCGGCGTCCTCGTGCACCAGGTCGAGCCCGGTCAGGTCCAGCGAGCCGGCGTCCGGGTCGTCGCGGTAGACGAGCGCCCAGGAGACCCCGTTGTCCCGCAACGCCTCGGCGACCGGCAACCGGGCCAGGTCGGCGCCGAGGTCCCGGGAGCGCGCGTTCTCCCCGTGCACGGTCGTCGAGCCCACGGCGAGGTCGTCGGA
Source organism: Nocardioides conyzicola (assembly GCF_039543825.1). Classification (NCBI taxonomy): domain Bacteria; kingdom Bacillati; phylum Actinomycetota; class Actinomycetes; order Propionibacteriales; family Nocardioidaceae; genus Nocardioides; species Nocardioides conyzicola. The sequence goes on from NZ_BAABKM010000005.1 coordinate 327,862, forward strand.
GACGAGCACGTCGGTGTCGAACCAGCGGACCGCAGGATCCGACGACACCAGGCCGTTGCCCCAGGTGAACCCGCGGTACGAGCGCCACGGGAGCGTCACCAGCGTGCCGCCGCTCCCGTCGACGCGGTCGGCCACGGCGTCGAAGCCCGCCGGGTAGTGCACCGGGTCGACGGTCTGCCACACCAGCGACGTCGCGTCGGGCAGCAGCGCGACCGGCAACGGAACGGCGAGCAGCGCGACGGTGACGACCAGCTCGCTGCCGGCGCCCGCGACCCGGGCCGCGGCCCGGTCGACGGTCGCCGCGAACGCGGCGACCACGAGCACGACGTACGGCGCCAGGAACTTCTGGCTGTCCCGGGCCAGCCCACCTCCGGGGAGGTGACCGACCACCCATGACATGGTCGCGTCTCCCCCGGCCAGCACCGGCAGCACCGCGAGCGCGAAGCCGAGCGCCGCGAGGACCGTGAGGCGCGCGAACGGGCCCGGTCCCCACGCCCGTCGCAGCCCCCTCCAGCCGGCGACCAGCACGAGGGCGACCACGACCGCCGCCGCCACGGACCACCAGCCCTGGCGGGAGCCCGGGACGCTGCGCGAGTCCCAGATCCCGCCCAGGCCGACGAGGGCGGTCAGGACGCCGCCCGGGCCCTCGGAGTCGGCGGCGAACGCCCGCACCCCGGCCGGGTCGGAGGTCAGCGCGGCCGACCCCAGTAGCGACGGGAGCAGCCACGGGAGCTGGAGCACGGCCGCGACGAGCAGGAGCCGCACCGCTGCCACGGTCCGGCCGACGCCGCAGACCGCAGCGGTCACCGCACCGATCAGGCCTCCGGTCGGGGTGAGCGACGCCAGCGCCAGCCAGCCGGCGACGGCGCCGAGGTCACGCCACGAGCCACTGCCGCGGTAGCGGGTGGCGGCGACGACCAGCCACGGCAGCGCGGCGTACGCCGCGAGCAGCGCCCACTGCCCCAGCGCGAGCCGCTCGACGACGTACGGGTTCCAGACCGCGAAGCCGGCGGCCGCGAACCTGGCGAGCGTGCCGAAGGGCCGCACGAGGCGGTGCATCCCCCACCCCGCGGCGGCCAGGATCAGCGGGATCGCGATCCGGGCGACGAGTGCGCCGTCCAGCACGTGTGCGGTCAGCAGCGAGACCACGGTGTCCAGGGGCACCGCCCGGGGTGCCGAGCCGCCCAGGCCCAGCGAGGCGTCGGTCCAGGGCTGGTGCGGCACGAAGACGAGGTCGCGCGCCAGCGGGTGCCCGGAGCGGGTGAGCAGCGGGAACGTGAGGACGACCGCCAGCACCAGGGGCCACGCGTCGAGGAGCAGACCGCGGCCACGCCCGCCTTCCCGCACGGCCCCTCCTCCTCGTCGTACCGCCACCGACACCACAGCGAACAGCGAGGAGCGTAGAGCGCCTATCCTCGTCGCCGTGAGACACGGTCCCGAATCCACCGGCCCCGAGCCGGGGCCCGCGGGGACCTTCGAGGCGTCGTTCGCGATCGCCGACAGCATCCCGGGCTGGCTCACCCGTGACCAGGCACGGGTCCTCGACGAGGCCGCACGCACGGTCCCGCCGGCCGGCACGATCGTCGAGATCGGCAGCCACCGGGGCCGCTCGGCCGTCGTGCTCGCGCGGGCGCTGGGCGACGACGGCCGCCTGGTGGCGGTCGACCCGTTCCCGGTCGACTGGCGCTACGGCGACGACGGGACCGAGGCGGCGTTCCGCGCGAACGTCGACGCCGCGGGTGCCGCCGAGCGCGTCGACCTGCGGGTGGCGACCAGCCGCGAGGTCCGCACGTCGTGGGAGGGCCCCGTCGAGGGCGTGTACGTAGACGGGAAGCACGACGTCTGGAGCCTGCGGGACGACCTGCGCTGGGCGGCGCACGTGCGGCCGGGCGGGTGGGTGCTGGTGCACGACGCCTTCTCGTCCCTCGGCGTCACCCTGGGCCTGCTCAGCGTGCTGCCCCTGTCACGGCACCTGCGGTACGTCGAGCGCACCGGCTCGCTGGCCCGGCTGGAGGTCGCGCGGCCGACGCTCCGCGACCGGGTCCGCCCGGCCCGCGAGCTCCCGTGGTTCGTCCGCAACCTGGTGGTCAAGGTCCTGCTGCGGCTGCACCTGACCCGGATCGCCGGGTGGCTCGGCCACCACGACGCCGCCGACCCCTACTGAGCGACGTCAGATCGGCAGCCGGCGGAAGAGCGCCCTCGGCACGTGCCGGAGTCCCGACATCACCCCGCGCATGGCGCCCGGCACCCAGATCAGGTCGTCGCCGGAGGCGACGGCCTCGGTCACGGCGTCCGCGACCTGCTCGGCCGTGACCGAGAGCGGGGCCGGGGCCCGCCCGGCGGTCATCTTGGTGTGGACGAACCCGGGCCGCACCACCAGGACCCGGGCGCCGGAGCCGCGCAGCGCCTCGCCGAGCCCGAGGTAGAAGCCGTCCATGCCGGCCTTGGACGCGCCGTACGCGAAGTTGGACCGGCGGACCCGCTCCCCCGCCACCGAGGAGAAGGCGACGATCACGCCGTGTCCCTGCCGCCGCAGCCGCTGGGCCAGGCACACCCCGACGCTGACGGGCGCGACGTAGTTGACCTCGGCCAGGTGCACCGCCGCGTCGTGGTCCTGCCAGGCCTGCTCCTCGTCACCGAGGACGCCGAACGCGACGACCGCCACGTCGATGTCGCGTCCGGCGGCGAGCCCCTCGATCAGAGCGGGATGGGCCGCCGTGTCGGTCGCCTCGAAGTCGACCTCCTCCACCTCCGCGCCCGCCGAGCGGAGCTCCTCGGCGGCGGCCTCGCGCCGGGTCCCGGGACGAGCCGCGAGCACGACGTACAGGCCCGGCTGGCGTGCCCAGGACCGGCCGAGCGCGAGCGCGATGTCACTGGTCCCGCCGAGGAGGAGGACGGTCTGGGGCTGGCCGAGTGCGTTGATCATGGGAACTCTCTGGTCAGAGGGAGAGACGGCGGGCGAGGTCGGACTGCAGGCGGCGCTCCGGGTCCAGCCGGTCGCGCAGCTCGCGGAAGTCGGCGAGACGGGGGTACATCGCGGGCAGCAGCTCGGGGCGCAACCGGGCGTCCTTGGCGAGGTAGACGCGGCCCCCGGCCGCCACGACCTCCTCGTCGAAGCGGTCGAGCATCGGGGCGAGGTCGCGACGCGCCGGGAAGTCCAGCGCGAGCGTCCACCCGGCGGTGGGGAACGACAGCCAGCCGGGGTTGCCCGGCCCGAAGCGCTTCAGCACGGTGAGGAACGTCGGATGGCGATCGCGCGAGACCTGCTCCAGCACCGAGCGGACGACGTCGTCGCGGTGCTCGGGCACGACGAGCTGGTACTGCACGAACCCGCGCGGGCCGTAGAGCCGGTTCCAGTGCGCGACCCCGTCGAGCGGGTGGAAGAACTGGGAGATCGTCTGGAGCTCCCCGGTCCGCAGGCGCGGCGCCTTGTGGAACCAGAGCTCGTTGAACGCCCGCACGGCCGGGCGGGTCACCAGGCCGACGGGCGGGACGAACGGCACCGTGACCCGCGGCGGTCCCGGCACGGCCAGCGGGTCGGCGGCCGAGCGGCCGGACAGCTGGTCCCGCGTCGCGTGGTCGCCCCGGGAGAGCACCGCCCGGCCGAGCGAGGAGCCCCGGGCGTCGGTGTCGATCCAGGCCACCGAGTAGGCGTAGTCGTCGTCGCTCGCCACCATCTCCGCGAGGACGGCGTCGAGGTCGCCGAGCCGCCGGGTGGTGGTGTCGAGGTAGGCGGTCTCGACCGGGACGGTGCGCAGACGAGCCCCCGTGATGACGCCGGTCAGCCCCATCCCGCCGACGGTGGCCCAGTAGAGCTCCGCGTCCGTCTCCGGCGTCACGGTCCGTGCCGTCCCGTCGGGCAGGACCAGGTCGACGGAGACGACCTGGTCGCCGAAGCTGCCGCTGCGGTGGTGGCTCTTGCCGTGCACGTCGCAGGCCAGCGCGCCGCCGACCGTGACGTAGCGCGTCCCCGGGGTCACCGGCACGAACCGGCCGCGCGGCAGCAGGAAGCGCACCAGGTCGTGCAGGCTGGTCCCCGCCGAGACCTCCACGGTGCCGTCCCCGGCGAGCGGCCCGATCGCGGTCGGCAGCGGGGCGAGCACGTCACCCCCGGCATTGAGCGCCGGATCGCCGTACGAGCGCCCCAGCCCGCGGGCGATCAGCCCGCGCGGGCCGGCCGCGCCGAGCCGCCGCGCCACGTCCGCCGCCGTCGGGTGATGGAGGGTGCCGGCGCTCCGGACCGCTCCGCCCCACCCGGTGAGCACCTCCGGCCCGAGCGGTCCGTCGTCAGGCACTGACCACTCCCAGGCACAGCACGACGAACCAGATCAGGCCGATGGCCTGCAGGACCCGGTCTCGCCAGATGATGTCCTCCGGCTCCGCCGCGGTGCCGGCGTCGATGTCCACGGCGTACCGCAGCAGGGCCGCGGTGAACGGGACGATCGACAGCTCGTGCCAGGGGAACGCCCCGCCGCTGGTGGAGTTCTCGAACGCCCACAGGCTGTAGCCCGTGATGGTGACGGCCGCGGCGATGCTCCACACGAAACGGAGGTACGACGCCGTGTAGCGCACGAGCGACCTGCGGGTGCCCGCCTCGCTGCCCAGGGTGTGCAGCTCCGAGTACCGCTTGCCGGCGACGACGAAGAGCGACCCGAAGCCGGCGACGAGCAGGAACCAGTCGGAGATCGGGATGCCGGCGGCGAGACCGCCGGCGACCGCCCGCATCAGGAAGCCCGCCGCGACCAGGAGCAGGTCGATGACCGGCTCGTGCTTGAGCCGGCACGAGTAGGCGATCATCAGCGCGGCATAGCTCGCGACGAGGACCACCAGCTGCCAGCCCGTGGTCGCCGCGACGGCGAGGCCGAGCGCCCCGAGCACCGCGGCGCCGACCAGCGCGGTCCGCACCGGCAGCGTGCCCGCGGCGATCGGACGGGCGCGCTTGGTCGGGTGCTGCCGGTCGGCCTCGACGTCGGCACAGTCGTTGACGAGGTAGGTCCCGGACGACACGAGGCAGAAGGCCACGAACGCGAGCGCGGTCGCGGCGACGACGTCCAGCTCGCCCAGGTCACCGGCAGCGAGGGGTGCGGCCACGACCAGCAGGTTCTTCACCCACTGCCGCGGGCGCATCGACTGGAGCAGAGCGCCGGCGGTGGTCACGGCGGGGAGTCTAGGGCGTGTCGACCGGTCCTCCCTCCGACCCGGGTGGAGCGCTCCCCTACGCTCACGTGTCGTGAGCCCGTCCACCACTCGTGACCCTTCCCTCCCGGGTCGGGTGCGGACGCTCCTGCGGGGGAGCGCCGGGATCGCGGTCGCGATCGCGGTGATGAACATCGCGACGTACGGCTTCCAGATCATCGCCGCCCGGATCCTCGGACCGAGCGACTACGGGGCCATCGCGAGCCTGATGGCGGTGCTGATGGTGATGGCGGTGCTGCAGCTGGGCCTGCAGGCCACCGCGGCCCGTCGGATCGCGGGACAGCCCGACCACGTCGGGCAGATCGAGCTCGGCGCTCTCCGGGTCACCTATCGGGCCGCGGCCGTGCTGGGCGTGCTCATGCTCGTCCTGGCCCCGGTGATGTGGAAGCTCCTCCGCCTCGACGGCATCGCGCCGGCGCTGCTGCTGGCCGTCGCCGCCGTACCCCTCACGATCATGGGCGGCCAGGCCGGCATCCTCCAGGGCGAGCGCCGCTGGGTCCCGCTCGCGCTGGTCTACCTCGGCGTCGGCGTGCCGAGGCTGGCCTTCGGCACCCTGTGCATGCTGATCTCCCCCACCGAGACCAGCGCGATGCTCGGCGTCACGATCGGCCTCTGGGTGCCGGTCATCACGGGCTGGTACGCGCTGCGCAGCGGTCGCGCACCCGGCGAGTCGAGCGAGGAGCACCGCGCCCGGCCGATGGCGCGCGAGGCGATCGCGGCGTCGTTCGCGCTGCTCGGATTCCTGGTCCTCTCCAACGCCGACGTGATCGTGGCGCGCAACGTCCTCGACGAGCACGACGCCGGCCTGTACGCCGGCGGCCTGATCCTGACCAAGGCGGTGCTGTTCCTGCCGCAGTTCGTCGTCGTCATCGCCTTCCCGTCGATGTCGACCGTCGAGGCCCGCCGCAGCACGCTGGTGCGGAGCCTGACGCTGGTGTTCGGCATGGGGGTGGTGGGCACCCTCGGCGCGTGGCTGCTGTCCGGCCTCGCGCTCGTCTTCGTGGGCGGCTCGGCGTACGACGACGTGCAGTCGCACCTGTGGATGTTCGCCGTCCTGGGCACGGTGCTCTCGATGCTGCAGCTGGTCGTCTACTCGGTGCTGGCCCGTCGTGGCACCCGCTCGGCGTACCTCGTCTGGGTCGGCCTCCTGGTGCTCCTCGCCACCGCCGTGCACGCCGACACCGTCGAGCAGCTGGTCGTCACCGTCACGTGCGTCGACGCGGTGCTGTTCGGCGTGCTGCTGGCCACGAGCCTGTGGCGGCTGCGCGAACCCGCCTCAGTGAGCGGCTTCGTGCCAGCTGCGACCGAACCCGACTGAGACGTCGAGCGGCACGGTGAGGTCGGCCGCGCCCCCCATCTGCTGACGCACTAGCGCCTCCAGGGTCTCGCGCTCCCCCGGCGCGACGTCGAACACGAGCTCGTCGTGGACCTGGAGCAGCATCCGCGAGCGCAGCCCCGCCTCCTTGACGGCGCGGTCGACGTTGAGCATGGCGACCTTGATCAGGTCGGCGGCCGAGCCCTGGATGGGTGCGTTGAGCGCCATCCGCTCGGCCATCTCGCGGCGCTGCCGGTTGTCGCTGGTCAGGTCGGGCAGGTAGCGGCGCCGGCCCATGATGGTCTCGGTGAAGCCGGTCTTGCGGGCCTCCTCCACCACCCCGCCGAGGTAGTCGCGGATGCCGCCGAACGTCTGGAAGTACTCGTCCATCAGCCCCTGCGCCTCGCCCGGGCTGATCGCGAGCTGCTGGCCGAGGCCGAACGCCGAGAGGCCGTAGGCGAGGCCGTAGTTCATCGCCTTGATCTTGGCCCGCATCTCGACCGTGACGTCGTCGGCCGGGACGTCGAAGACCCGGGCCGCGGTGATCGAGTGGAAGTCGCGGCCGGAGCGGAACGCCTCGATCAGCAGCGCGTCCTCGGAGAGGTGGGCCATGATCCGCATCTCGATCTGGCTGTAGTCGGCGGTCATCAGCGATTCGAAGCCCGCGCCCACGACGAAGCCCTCGCGGATCCGGCGACCCTCCTCGGTGCGGATCGGGATGTTCTGCAGGTTGGGGTCGGTGCTGGACAGCCGGCCGGTCGCGGCGATCGTCTGGTTGAACGTCGTGTGGATCCGGCCGTCGCCCGAGACGGTCTTGAGCAGCCCCTCGATCGTCTGGCGCAGCCGGATGACGTCGCGGTGCCGCAGCAGGTGGAGCAGGAAGGGGTGCTCGGTCTTCACGTAGAGCGCCTGCAGCGCGTCGGCGTCGGTGGTGTAGCCGGTCTTGGTGCGCTTGGTCTTGGGCATGGCGAGCTCGTCGAAGAGCACGACCTGGAGCTGCTTCGGTGAGCCGAGGTTGATCTCCTTGCCGATCACCGCGTAGGCGTCCTCGGCCGCGGTGCGCACCTCGGTGGCGAAGTGGCTCTCCAGCGACTCGAGGTGGTCGACGTCGACCGCGATGCCGACCTGCTCCATCTGGGCGAGCAGGTCGACCAGCGGCAGCTCGACGTCGTTGAGGAGCGCCGTACCGCCCCGCTCGTCGAGCTCGTCGTCGAGCGCGGCCGCCAGGTCGAGCACGGCCCGGGCGTGCAGCATCTCCACCTCGCCGGCCGCCTCGTCGTCCAGGCCCAGGCTGAGCTGGCCGTCGTCGGTGCCGCCCTGCTTGAGCTCGCGCTTAAGGTAGCGCACGGTGAGGTCCGCGAGGTCGTAGGAGCGCTGGTCGGGACGCGCGAGGTACGCCGAGAGCGCGGTGTCGCGCGCCAGCCCGGCCAGCGGCATCCCCCAGGCGGCGAGCGCGAGCATCGGGCCCTTGGCGTCGTGCAGCACCTTCGGGCGGTCGGGGTCGGCGAGCCACCCGGCGAGCGCGGTCTGGTCGTCGGGCCCCAGCTCCTCGGCCGAGATCCAGGCGGCCGTCCCGTCGGCGGTCGCCAGCGCCACCGAGGTCACCTCGCCGGTGCCGGAGCCCCACCGGCCGACGACGTTGACGCCGACCCGGTCGCCGCTGGTGGCGTGCTCGGCCAGCCAGCCCGGGAGCTCCCCGCTGGTGAGCACGGACGTCGCCAGGTCGAAGCCCGAGTCGTCGATCTCCTCCTCGGAGGTGAGCGTCTCGAACAGCCGGTCCCGGAGCACCCGGAACTCGAGGCCGTCGAACAGCGTGTGCACCTCGTGCCGGTCCCACGGCTGGATGACGAGGTCGGTCGGCCGGAGCTCGAGGTCGAGGTCGCGCACCAGCCGGTTGAGGTGGCGGTTGCGGATGACGTCGCCGAGGTGCTCGCGCAGCGCCTCGCCCTTTTTGCCGGTGATCTCGTCGGCGTGGGCGATGACGTTGTCGAGGCCGTCGTACTGGTTGATCCACCGGGCGGCGTAGCCCGGACCGACGCCGGGCACGCCGGGCAGGTTGTCGGAGGTCTCCCCGACGATCGCGGCCAGCTCGGGGTAGCGCTCCGGGGGCAGGCCGTACTTGTCCTGGACGGCCGTCGGCGTCATCCGGGCGAGGTCGGAGACCCCGCGCATCGGGTAGAGGACCGTCGAGCGGTCGGTGACCAGCTGGAGGGAGTCGCGGTCGCCGGTGAGGATCAGGACCTCCATCTCCTCGTCCTCGAGCGCCTGGGTGACCAGGGTGGCGATGATGTCGTCGGCCTCGTAGCCGTCCTTCTTGAGGAACGGGATGCGCAGCGCGTTGAGCACCTCCTCGATCAGCGGCAGCTGGCTGCTGAACTCGCTCGGCGTCTTGTTGCGCTTCGCCTTGTACTCGGAGTACTCGGCCAGCCGGAACGTCTGCCGGGAGACGTCGAACGCGACCCCGACGTGGGTCGGCTGCTCGTCACGCAGCACGTTGATGAGCATCGAGGTGAAGCCGTAGACGGCGTTGGTGTGCTGTCCGGTCGTGGTCGAGAAGTTCTCGACCGGGAGCGCGAAGAACGCGCGGTAGGCGAGCGAGTGACCGTCGAGAAGCAGGAGGCGAGGCACCCCGCGACTCTATAGGCGTCCGCCGACAGGCAGGATGGCGCCATGAGTGAGCGCAACGACGAGATGAGCGTGGACGACTACATCGCCTCCATGCCGCAGGGCATGGGCGGACTCAACGAGAAGATGGGCATCGAGCTCGTCGAGATCTCGGCCGAGCGGGTCGTCGGGACGATGCCCGTCGAGGGCAACACCCAGCCCTACGGGCTGCTCCACGGCGGCGCCTCGGTGGTGCTCGCGGAGACCCTCGGCTCGGTCGGGTCGGCGGTGCACGCCCACCCGGACCGGCTCTCGGTCGGCATCGACATCAACGCCACCCACCACCGCTCGGCGACGTCCGGCACCGTCACCGGCGTCGCGACGGCCATCCACCTCGGCCGCACGACGGCGGCGTACGAGATCGTGATCACCGACGACCGCGGCAAGCGGGTCTGCACGTCGCGGATCACCTGCGCGTTGCTGCCGCGCGAGCGGTTCGACTCCTAGCCCTCGACGCCGGCCCGGCTCTTGCGCAGGGACCGGCGGGCGGCCAGCACCTGGGTGAGCTGGCGGCCGTTGCCGGCGCTGACCGGGCGTCGGTGCGCGCTGAGCCGGCTGCGGACGGCGTGGGTGGTGGCGACCCGGAGGACGGCGTACGGCCCCAGCGCGATGCGGGCCATGAAGCGGTTGGCGTCCCGGGACCCGGCGACCGCGGCCGTGGCGACGTGCGCGACTCCGAGCTCCTCGGCCCAGGTCACCGCCGAGTCCATCAGCGCGGTGCCGATCCCGTGGCGTCGGTACGGCGCGAGCACGTGCGGTGACAGCGCGCGTACGACGGGCTCGCGGTTGATCGCGGACATCGTCGTGTGCTCGAGGTGGACGGCGCCGGCGAACGTGCCGTCGTACTCCGCCACGACGATCCGCTGGCAGTCGGACGCCAGCACCTCGGCGATCACGGACTCCATGTCGAGGGCCTGGTCCTCGGGCCCGACCCGGCGGATCACGTCGTTCCAGACCTCCGCCAGGTGGCTCGCATCGTTGGGGCTCACCGAGCGGAGCGACACCAGGGAGCGGTTCATCGCACCATGCCTAAGTCCGACCTTCCACAGGTCTGCCGTGCCTCCGTGTCCCCCGAACGCGGCTTCCAGCGGTAGAGACTACGCTCAGCGTCCCCGTCCTGTCAGAGGAGTCCTGTGATCCCCGGTCTCGGCACCGTCGTGAACGTCGCTACCGTGCTGACCGGCAGCGTCATCGGCGTGCTCCTGGGCAACCGGCTGCCGGTGCGGACCCGGGACGTCGTGACCGACTCGCTGGGCCTGGTGACGCTGCTGATCGCCGCCACGTCGGCGATGGCCGTCCTGGACGACGACCTCTCGGACGCGGTCGGCGACAGCGCCCCGATGCTGATCGTGCTGGGCGCCCTCCTGGTCGGCGGCATCGTGGGCTCGTTGCTGCGCCTCGAGTCGAGGGTCGAGTCCCTGGGGGGCTGGCTGCAGGGTCGCCTGTCCGGCGCGGCCGACTCGGCGGAGCGGCACCGGTTCATCGAGGGCTTCGTGGTCTCGTCCCTGATCTTCTGCACCGGGCCGCTGACCATCCTCGGCTCCCTCAACGACGGGCTGGGCAACGGAGCGGACCAGCTCTTCCTCAAGTCGGCGCTCGACGGGTTCGCCGCGATCGCGTTCGCGGCGTCCTTCGGCTGGGGTGTGGCGGCCAGCGTGGTGACGATCATCGCCGTCCAGGGCAGCCTGACGCTGCTCGGGCTCGGGCTCGGGGACGTGCTCCCCGACGCGCAGCTCGCGGCCATCACGGCCACGGGTGGGCTCCTCCTCGTCGGCGTCGCCATGCGGCTGCTCCGGATCCGCGAGGTCCCCGTCGCCGACCTGCTGCCCGCGCTGCTCGTGGCACCGCTCCTCGTGACCGTCGTGGCCGCCCTCAACTGACTGTGCAGCATTGACGTAACGGTTCGCTAACGACAGGGTGCCGTACAACCCTGCGCCCTACGGCCAGACCTACGGTGGCATGGCTATGCCCAACCTTTTCGGGAGGGCGGGCGCGGTGTACTGCATCAACGCGACAGAAAGGTTCACCCCGTGAATCGAACCAAGACCACCTGGGTACGGCTGATGGCGGGCACAGCCGTCCTCGGCCTCGCCCTGACCGCTTGCGGCTCCGACTCTGAAGGCGACGCCAAGCCGGAAGCGAGCGACACCCCGACGGCGTCCGACTCGGCCCCTGCTGCCGACGCGTTCACCGACGACAAGTGCGCCGCGAACCAGACCAGCGCAGACTCGTTCCGCGTCGGTGGCATCCTGCCGCTGACCGGTTCGCTCGCGTTCCTCGGACCCCCGGAGATCGCCGGTGTCGGCCTCGCCGTCTCGGACATCAACGCGGCCGGCGGCGTCAACGGCAGCAAGGCCTGCCACGACGTCCAGGACTCCGGTGACTCCAGCGACATGTCGGTCTCGACTGCCTCTGCCGGCACGCTCGTCGCCAGCAAGCCGTCCGTGGTCATCGGTGCGGCTTCGTCCAGCGTCTCGCTGAACGTCGTCGACACCTTCGCCGACAACAAGATCACCGAGGTCTCCCCGGCCAACACGGCCGTCGACCTCAGCGGCTACTCGCCGTGGTACTTCCGCACCGCCCCGCCGGACGGCGTCCAGGGCAACGCGCTGGGCACCCTCATCTCCACCGACGGCTACACGAAGGTCGGCTTCCTGGTGTTCGCGGACACCTACGGCACCGGTCTGCGTGACGTCGTCGAGAAGACGGTGAAGGCCGCTGGTGGCTCCTGCACCTACGGTTGCAAGGGTGACGGCGACGAGTTCCCGCCGGGACAGACCACCTTCTCGTCCGAGGTCAGTGGCGTCATCGCCTCGAAGCCCGACGCGATCGTCATTCTGGCCTTCGACGAGACCAAGTCGATCGTTCCGGAGCTGAAGTCGCAGGGCTGGGACATGTCCAAGACCTACTTCACCGACGGCAACACGTCGGACTTCAGCAAGGACTTCGCCAAGGGCACCCTCAAGGGCGCTCAGGGCACCATCCCCGGTGCCGACCCGGACGCCACCTTCAAGGAGCGTCTCAGCGGTTGGGCCGAGGTCGGTGAGGGCGCTGCCCTGAAGGACTACTCGTACGGCGCTGAGTCCTACGACGCGACCATCCTGGCGGCCCTCGCGGCGGTCAAGGGCGGCGCGACCGACTCGCAGACGGTCCGCGACAACTACGCGGCCGTCTCGGGTGCCACCGACGGCAAGGAGTGCAAGACCTACGCCGACTGCGTCGCCCTGCTCAAGGACGGCTCGGAGATCCACTACACCGGTCCTTCGGGCATCGGTCCGATCGACGACGAGAACGACCCGTCGTCGGCGTTCGTCGGCATCTACACCTTCAACGCCGACAACAAGAACGAGCTCACCAGCACGGTCGAGGGCTCCAAGTGACCCTGATCCACTGATCAGCTCAACCGCGTGATGCGGAGGGCCCCGGACCTCGGTCCGGGGCCCTTCGTCGTTCTCACCGACGCCGCCACCGTCGTCGAGTGACGTGAAAAGGCCCCTGGGAGCTGCTCCCAGGGGCCTTTTCACGTCACTCGACGCTCCGTGCGTCGCCAGCTGCTCAGTGCGAGTCGCGCTCCTCGTCGACGTCCTTGGCGAGCGTGCCGAGGTAGAGCTCGATCACCTTGGGGTCGTTGGCCAGCTCGCGACCGGTGCCGCTGTAGGCGTCCCGGCCCTGGTCGAGGACGTAGCCGCGGTCGCAGATCTGCAGGCAGCGACGCGCGTTCTGCTCGACCATCACGACGCAGACGCCGGTCTTGTTGATCCGCCGGGTGCGCAGGAACGTCTCGTCCTGACGGACCGGGGACAGGCCGGCGGACGGCTCGTCCAGGAGCAGCACCGAGGGCTCCATCATCAGCGCCCTGGCCATGGCCAGGGACTGGCGCTCACCACCGGAGAGGGCGCCCGCGCTCTGGTTGCGGCGGTCGTGGAGGACCGGGAAGAGGTCCCACATCGCGGCCAGGCGCTCGCGGGCCTTCTTGGGCCGCAGGTACAGCCCCATCCGCAGGTTCTCCTCGATGCTCAGCGAGGGGAAGACGTTGTTGGTCTGCGGCACGAAGCCGACACCCATCTCCACCAGCTGGTTGGTGCGCAGGTTGGTGATGTCACGCTCGCCGAGCATCACCGTGCCGGAGTGCACCTTGACCAGGCCGAACATCGCCTTGAGCAGCGTCGACTTGCCGGCGCCGTTCGGGCCGATGATGCCGATCATCTCGCCCGGGTACGCGACGAGGCTGCAGCCGTTGAGGATGTTGACCCCGGGGATGTAGCCCGCGACCACGTCCTTGGCCTCGACGACCGGCTTGCGCGTGTCCGTCACGGGCTCGTCCTTCTGCAGCGACGTCATCGCAGTCCCTCCGCCTCTTCGTCGGCCTGGCGTTCGGCATCCTCGGCGGCCACCTCTTCGGCGATCTCCTCGAGGGCCTCGTCGGTCAGCAGCGCGTCGTCGCCGAGGTCGGTGTCGTGGTGCGCGCCCAGGTAGGCGTCGATGACGGCCGGGTTGGACATGACCGTGTCGGCGGATCCCTCGGCGACGAGGCGACCCTCCGCCATCACCGCGACCCAGTCGGAGATGTGGCGTACGACGTGCATGTCGTGCTCGACGAACAGCACGGTCATGCCCTCGTCGCGCAGCGACTGGATGTGGCCCAGCAGCGACTGCGTCAGGGCCGGGTTCACGCCGGCCATCGGCTCGTCGAGCATGATCATCTTCGGGTCGCTCATCAGCGCACGCGCCATCTCGAGCAGCTTGCGCTGGCCGCCCGACAGGCTGCCGGCGTAGTCGTGCTTCTTCTCGTAGAGCTTGAAGCGCTGGAGCAGCTCGTCGGCCTTGGCCTCGATCTCACGCTCCTGCTGACGCCACACGGGATGGAACATCGACTTGAAGAGGTTCTCGCCGGCCTGGTTCTGGGCGCCGAGCATCATGTTCTCGATGACGGTCATCCGGCTGAGCGCCTTGGTGAGCTGGAAGGTCCGGACCATCCCCGCCTGGGCCACGCTCGACGCCGAGGTCTTGTCGAGCTTGCGCCCGTCGAAGGACCAATGCGCCCCGGTCTTCGCCGACGTCGGCCGGTCGAAGCCCGTGATCAGGTTGAAGAACGTCGTCTTGCCGGCACCGTTCGGCCCGATCAGGGCGGTGATCAGGCCGCGCTGCACCTCGAGGTGACCCACGTCGACCGCCGTCATGCCGCCGAACTGGCGGACGATGTTGTCGACGACCAGGATCGGGTCGGGCTTGGCGGCGCCGGGGTCGGGGTCGAAGCCGGCGGTCATCGCCTGCCGGGCCGCCGGGTCGGCGAGGCCGGTCGGCGCGATCGTGTGCTCAGACATCGAATCTCAGCTCCCTCTTGTTGCCCAGGATGCCTTGTGGTCTGAAGATCACGATCAGCATCAGCGCCACACCCACGACGATGTACGAGAACTGCTCCGTCTGCTGGTTGTTCATCCAGTCGGACGGGACGTACGCCGAGAGGGTGTACTTGATGCCGATCCGGGCGGTGTAGAAGATCACCGCGCCGAGGACCGGGCCGAAGATCGTGGCCGCGCCACCGATCAGGAGCGCGGTGTAGCAGAAGAACGTCAGTGTGCGACCCATCGAGTCCGGCTGGGTGCTGGCCGGGAGCACGTAGATCATGCCGCCGATCGCACCGAAGAGACCGCCGATGACCAGCGCCTGCATCTTGATCGAGAAGACGTTCTTGCCCAGCGAGCGGATCGCGTCCTCGTCCTCGCGCACCCCTCGCAGGAGACGTCCCCACGGGCTGCGCACCAGCAGGAACACGACGAACGTCGAGATGGCCACCAGCGTCCAGGCGACCACCCGGACCCACCAGCCGTTGACGCCGGTCGACTGGCCCGGGACCGGGAAGAGGAAGAACAGCAGGAACACGCCGACGACGCTGATGACCGTGGCCGCACCGATCTTCGCGCCTCCGGCCAGGCCGGCCCTCCCCCGCAGCACGAGGACGAGCGCGACGATCAGGGCGACGAGCAGGAGCCAGCCGATGATCCGCACCCAGGCGGCGCCGTCGGCGACGTCTGCGTAGTTGAACGGGATCAGCGTGAAGCTGCCGCTGCCGAAGATCGAGAGGTTGGTGAACGGCTCGCGGTACTGGCTGCCGGGGATGCCCTGCGCCGCACCGGTGAAGTCCGACAGCAGGGACGATCGCCCGATGTATCTGAGGATCTCGGCAGCCGAGATCGTCACGATGGCCAGGTAGTCACCGCGCAGCTTCAGCGTCGGTACACCGAGCACGAGGGCGAAGATCAGCGCCGCGGCGAGCCCGAGCAGGATGCCGAGCGCGAACGGCAGGCCGTGCCACACCGAGATCGCCATGCCGTACGCGCCGAGCAGCATGAAGCCCGCCTGGCCGAAGTTGAGCAGCCCGGTGAACCCGAGGTGGATGTTGAGGCCGATGACGGCGATCGCGACAGCGGCGGTCTGCGGCGAGATCGCCTCGCGCATCATGCCGTTGAGAATTCCCTGGAGAGTGTCCATTGCCCGTCCCCTTCCTCAGCCGACCCGCTGCGGCTTGCCGAGCAGGCCCTGGGGCCGCACGAGCAGGAGCAGGATCAAGATCAACAGCGCGGTCGCGTACTTGAAGTCACCCGGCATGCCGACCACCGGCGAGACCTCCACGACCAGTCCGATGATGAGCGCGCCGATCAGGGCGCCGAACGCCGTGCCGAGACCGCCGAGCGTGACCGCCGCGAAGAGCAGCAGCAGGATCTGGAGGCCGGAGTCCCACTTGACGCCGTTGACCACCAGCGCGTAGAGCAGGCCGGACAGACCGGCGAGGCCCATGGCGACCGTCCACACGAGGCGGATCACCTTGTCGGTGTCGATGCCCGACGCCGACGCGAGCGCCGGGTTGTCGGACACGGCCCGGGTGGCGCGGCCGACGCGGGTGCGGAGCAGGGCGTAGCCGACGGCGAGGAGCACGACGATCGAGATCGCCATCGCCACCAGGGACTGGTTGGTGATGGTGACCGAGCCGAACTCCCTCACCGAGGGGTTGTCCTGCACCACGCGGACCGTGCCGGCGCCGACCAGGTACTGGTAGACGTACTGGAGCGCCAGAGAGAGACCGATGGTGACGATGATCATCTGGGTCAGACCCAGGCCGCGGCGGCGGAGTGGTTGCCAGAGCACGCGGTCCTGGAAGTAGCCGCTGAAGGCACACAGGATCACCACCAGCAGGCCGCCGAGCCAGATGTTCAGCCCGTGCACGTTGATCAGGAGGTAGCCGAGCATGCCGCCGAGCGTCACCTGCTCGGCGTGCGCGAAGTTCGACAGCCCGGTGGTGCCGTAGATCAGCGACAGGCCGACCGACGCCAGCGCGAGCAGCAGGCCGAGGCGCAGTCCGTTGACGGTGCTCTGGAGCAGCTGGTCGAACTTGCTGGTCGAGTCGCTGTACGACGCCGTACGGACCGTCAGCAGGGCCGGCATCGTCGCGCCGAACTTCGCCTTGACGGTCACGTTGTCCTTGACGACGTCGAGGTCCTTGGGGAGCGACGCCTCGTCGATCTTGACGACGTACGGACCCTCCTTGTCGACCTGGACGTTCCACTTGCCGGTCTCGCCGGTCGTGACCTCGGTGACGGTGCCGGCCTCGTCGGTGACGGTGAGCTTCACGTCGGCGAGGGGACCGTCCTCGGTGCGGATGGTGCCTGCGATGCAGGCTTTGTCCGGGCCCGGTAGACACAGCGTGTCCACGGCGTGGGCAGGGCCCGAGGAAATCAGCGCGAGCAACGGCGCGAGCAGCAGCGTGAGGATCAGCCCCGCCACCCCTCTGTGCACCGACCGCTCGCGGACGACGTGTCGAGACTTCAACTCGGTCCTCCCATCCAGAACCCGGCTGGGCTCGGACGGCAGTCTAGGGGTGAACGGTGAGTGAAGCGCCACAAGGTGGGTGTGTCCGGCCTGGTCGGCGCGAGGCTTTACCGAAGCGTGATCTCGTGGAAACGTGGAGCCGGCCGCGGCGCTAGCCCGCGAGGCCCGGGCCGTGGTCGATGACGCCCTCCGCGACCTGCCGCATCGACAGCCGCAGGTCCATCGCGGTCTTCTGGATCCAGCGGAAGGCCTCGGGCTCGGAGAGCTTGAGCTGCTCCTGCAGGACGTTCTTGGCCCGGTCGACGGCCTTGCGGGTCTCGAGCCGCTCGGAGAGGTCGGCGACCTCGGCCTCGAGCAGCGTGACCTCGGCGAACCGGCTCACCGCCATCTCGATCGCCGGCACCAGGTCGGTCTTGCTGAACGGCTTGACGAGGTAGGCCATCGCGCCGGCGTCACGCGCCCGCTCGACCAGGTCGCGCTGCGAGAAGGCGGTCAGGATCACGACGGGCGCGATCCGCTGGCTCGCGATCCGCTCGGCGGCGGCGATGCCGTCGAGGACCGGCATCTTCACGTCCAGGATCACCAGGTCGGGCCGGAGCTCCTCGGCCAGCTCGATCGCCTTGGCGCCGTCGCCGGCCTGGCCGACGACGTCGTAGCCCTCCTCGGAGAGCATCTCCGCGAGGTCCATCCGGATGAGGACCTCGTCCTCGGCGATGACGACGCGGCGGGTGGCGGTCCCGGGCATCGGCTGGTCGATCGGCTGCGTCACGGCAGCAGGCTATCGGCCCGACGCCGTCGTACGCCGTCCGGTCCGTCAGGCTGGACGCGGGGCGGCCCCGGACACGGGCAGCTCGTGCCCGTGCCGGGTCCGCACGTAGAGGTCGACCTCGTCCCGCTCGACCCGGCGGCGACTGAGCACCGTCGTGGCCGTGCGCGCGTTGCCGATGGCTCGTTCGTTGCTGGCGCGGCCCCATCCGCTGACCTGCTGCCACGGCTTCCACATGTCGACCTCCACTGCCCGAGTCCCCCGTGGACGAAACTGTAGTAGTTCGATCGACTTTAGCCAAGACCTGCACTCGGTCGGGGTCGGCTAAGGTTCTCGCGCTGTCCGGCCCCGGTATCCCAACGGCAGAGGAAGCGGTCTCAAACACCGTCCAGTGTGGGTTCGAATCCCACCCGGGGCACTGCCGGTCAACCCGACCGCACACATAGAGGAGTGGTCATGGGAACAGTCATTGGGATCATCGGTCTGATCGCGGCCATCTGGGTGATCATCGAGGTCGTGCGCTCCTCGGCGAGCACGGTCGCGAAGATCGTCTGGATCGTCTGCGCGGTGCTCTTCTCGATCATCACCGCCATCGTCTGGGCGGTCTGGGGTCGCAAGGAGTTCGGCGGCCAGAAGGCCGTCGTCTGACGCTCTGAGGTCGGGCCCGGAGCACCTCCCGGCCCGACCTCAGAGGTGGCGCTTGTACGCGGGCGCGACCTCGTTGATGGCATCGCCCATCCGGTGGATGCGCAGCGCGTTGGTGGAGCCGGGGATGCCGGGCGGGGCGCCGGCGATGATGACCACCAGCTCCCCCTCCTTGACCCGTCCGATCTGGAGCAGCTGGTCGTCGACCTGACGCACCATCTCGTCGGTGTGCTCGACCATCTGGGTCAGGAACGTCTCGACGCCCCAGCTCAGCGCCAGCTGGGAGCGGACCGCCGGGACCGGTGTGAAGGCGAGGACCGGCACGGAGCCGCGCAGCCGCGACATCCGGCGGGCGGAGTCGCCGCTGGTCGTGAAGGCGACGACGTACTTCGCCTCGACGCGCTCGGCGACCTCCTCGGCCGCCTTGGCGATGACGCCGGAGCGGGTGTGCGGGTCCCAGTCGATCTTGGCGAAGACGCCGGCACCGTCGCCGGAGGCGATGGCGTGCTCCTCGGTGGAGGTGATGATCCGGGCCATCGTCTCGACGGTGTGCACGGGGAACTCCCCCACGCTGGTCTCGCCGGAGAGCATCACGGCGTCCGCGCCGTCGAGCACCGCGTTGGCGACGTCGGAGGCCTCGGCGCGGGTCGGCGCGGGGCTCGAGATCATCGACTCGAGCATCTGGGTCGCGACGATGACCGGCTTGGCGTGCAGGCGGGCCTTGCGCACGATCTGCTTCTGCAGGAACGGCACGTCCTCGAGCGGGCACTCCACCGCGAGGTCGCCGCGCGCGACCATGAAGCCGTCGAAGGCGCTGATGACCTCGTCGAGGTTCTCGATCGCCTGCGGCTTCTCGATCTTGGCGATGATCGGGAGGTGGATGCCCTCCTCGTCCATGATCTTGCGGACGTCGTCGGCGTCCTTCGCGTCACGCACGAAGCTCAGCGCGATGAAGTCGACGGTGAGGTGCAGCGCGAACCGCAGGTCCTCGATGTCCTTCTCGGACAGGGCCGGCACCGACACCGCGACGCCGGGCAGGTTGATGCCCTTGTTGTTGGAGACCTTGCCGCCGACCAGCACCTCGGTGTGGACGTCCGTGCCGTCCACGACCCCGGTGACCCGGAGGCGGATCTTGCCGTCGTCGATGAGGAGGGGGTCGCCGACGTTGACGTCGCCGGGCAGGCCCTTGTACGTCGTGCCGCAGATCGTGTCGTCGCCCGGCACGTCGCGGGTGGTGATCACCCACGGCTGGCCGCGACGGAGCACGACCGGCCCGTCCGGGAACGTCTCGAGGCGGATCTTGGGGCCCTGGAGGTCGGCGAAGATGCCGACCCCGTGGCCGCTGGCGTCGGAGGCCTCCCGCACGAGGCGGTACGCCTCCGCGTGGTCCTCGTGGGATCCGTGGCTCATGTTCAGCCGGGCGACGTCCATCCCGGCGTACACGAGCTCACGGATCCGACGCGGCGACGAGGTCGCGGGGCCGAGGGTGCAGACGATCTTTGCTCTACGCACGTCCCTCAGCCTACCGCGACTTTGATCGTTCAAAGACCTAACTCCGGCCCCGTTACCGACTGTTCAGACGACGAGCGGCCGTTCGGTCGGCTTGATCGGCGCCGGGAGGGTCGTGGAACCGGTCAGGAAGGTGTCCACGGCGGCCGCGGCGGCCCGCCCCTCGGCGATCGCCCAGACGATGAGCGACTGGCCGCGGCCCGCGTCGCCGGCGACGAACACACCGGGCACCGAGGACGCGTAGGTCAGGTCGCGCTTGATGTTGCCGCGCTCGTCGAGGTCGACGCCGAGCTGCTCCACGAGGCCCGACTTCTCCGGACCCAGGAAGCCCATCGCGAACAGCACCAGCTCGGCCGGGATGTCGCGCTCGGTGCCCTCGATCTCGGTGAGCTTGCCGCCCTCGAAGACCACGTCGACGAGCCGCAGCGCGCGGACGTTGCCGTCCTCGTCGCCGAGGAACTCCTTGGTGGAGACGGCGTAGATCCGCTCCCCCGCCTCCTCGTGGGCCGAGGACACCTTGAAGGTCATCGGGTACGTCGGCCAGGGCTGGCCCGCCGGCCGGGACTCCGGCGGCTCCGGCATGATCTCGAGCTGCGTGATCGACGCCGCGCCCTGACGGGTGGACGTGCCGAGGCAGTCGGCTCCGGTGTCGCCGCCGCCGATGATGACGACGTGCTTGCCGGTCGCGAGGATCTGGCCCTCGACCTCTTCGCCGAGCGCGACCCGGTTGGCCTGCGGGAGGAACTCCATGGCCTGGTGGATGCCGCCGAGCTCACGGCCGGTGACGCCGAGGTCGCGGGGCTCGGTGGCGCCCATGGCGAGCACGACGGCGTCGTACCGCTCCCGGAGCTTGTCGGCCCCGAGGGCGGAGCCCACGTCCACCCCGGCCCGGAAGACGGTGCCCTCGCGACGCATCTGCTCCAGACGCTTGTCGAGGTGCTTCTTCTCCATCTTGAACTCGGGGATGCCGTAGCGCAGCAGGCCGCCGATCTTGTCCGCACGCTCGTAGACCGCGACGGTGTGGCCGGCGCGGGTGAGCTGCTGGGCGGCGGCCAGTCCGGCCGGGCCGGACCCGATCACGGCCACGGTGCGGCCCGAGAGCCACTCCGGCGGCTGGGGCCGGACCAGGCCGGACTCCCACGCCTTGTCGATGATCGAGACCTCGACGTTCTTGATCGTCACCGGGTCCTGGTTGATGCCCAGGACGCAGGCGGTCTCGCAGGGCGCCGGGCAGAGGCGACCGGTGAACTCAGGGAAGTTGTTGGTCGCGTGCAGGCGCTCGATCGCGCCCTCCCAGTCGTCCCGCCAGACCAGGTCGTTCCACTCGGGGATGATGTTGCCGAGCGGGCAGCCCTGGTGGCAGAACGGGATGCCGCAGTCCATGCAGCGGCCCGCCTGCTGCGTGATGATCGGCAGCAGGGCGCGCCCGGCGCTGCCGGGGTAGACCTCGTTCCAGTCGTGGATGCGCTCCTCGACCGGGCGGCGGTCCGCGACCTTGCGGCCTTCCTTCAAGAATCCGCGGGGATCAGCCATGGAGCGCCTCCATCATCGCGTGGGCGGTCTCGTCCTCGTCGAGGCCGGCCTCCTCGGCCTTGGCCTTCGCCTCGAGGGACTTGCGGTAGTCGGACGGCATGACCTCGGTGAACCGCGTCAGGGCCGTGTCCCAGTCGGCGAGCAGCTCCTCGGCGACCGTGGATCCGGTCTCCTCGAGGTGCGCGCGGACCAGCCCCTCGAGCTCGACGGCGGCGTTGCCGCTCACCGGGCCGAGCTCGACGAGCTCCGTGTTGACGCGGTGCGCCTTGAGGTCGAGCACCCAGGCGACGCCGCCCGACATGCCGGCCGCGAAGTTGCGCCCGGTCTTGCCGAGGACGACGACGCGGCCGCCGGTCATGTACTCGCAGCCGTGGTCGCCCACGCCCTCGTTGACCAGCCACGCGCCGGAGTTGCGGACGGCGAACCGCTCACCGACCCCGCCGCGCAGGAAGATCTGGCCGGAGGTCGCGCCGTACGCGATCGTGTTGCCGGCGATGATCTGCTCGTTGCTGTGGAATGTCGCCTTGCGGTCGGGGCGCACGACGATCCGCCCGCCCGACAGCCCCTTGCCGACGTAGTCGTTGGCGTCGCCCTCGAGCCGCAGGGTGATGCCCCGGGGCACGAACGCACCGAACGACTGGCCGGCCGAGCCGGTGAACGTGATGTCGATGGTGCCGTCGGGCAGGCCGTCGGCGCCGTACTTCTTGGTGACCTCGTGGCCGAGGATCGTGCCGACGGTGCGGTTGACGTTGCGGATCGCGACCTGGGCACGGACCGGCTCGCCGCTGTCGATCGCCGGCTGGGCCAGGGGCACCAGCTGGGTGACGTCGAGCGACTTCTCGAGTCCGTGGTCCTGCGACCTCGTGCGGTAGAGGTCCTGGTCGGGGAACGCCGAGCGGTCCGGCTGGTGCAGCACCGGGGACAGGTCGAGACCCGCGGCCTTCCAGTGGTCGACCGCGGAGCGGGTGTCGAGCGCGCCGACCTGTCCGATCGCCTCCTCGATGGTGCGGAAGCCCAGCTCGGCCAGGATCTCGCGCACCTCCTCGGCGATGAACTGGAAGAAGTTCACGACGAACTCCGGCTTGCCGGAGAAGCGCTCGCGCAGGACGGGGTTCTGCGTCGCCACACCCACGGGGCAGGTGTCGAGGTGGCAGACCCGCATCATGATGCAGCCGGAGACGACCAGCGGTGCCGACGCGAAGCCGAACTCCTCCGCGCCGAGCAGCGCGGCGATGACGACGTCACGGCCGGTCTTGAGCTGGCCGTCGGCCTGCACGACGATCCGGTCGCGCAGCCCGTTGAGCAGCAGGGTCTGCTGGGTCTCGGCGAGGCCGAGCTCCCAGGGGCCGCCAGCGTGCTTGAGCGACGTCAGCGGCGCGGCACCCGTGCCACCGTCGTGCCCGGAGATCAGGACGACGTCGGCGTGCGCCTTCGAGACGCCCGCCGCGACCGTGCCGACACCGACCTCGGAGACCAGCTTGACGTGCACGCGGGCCTGCGGGTTGGCGTTCTTGAGGTCGTGGATCAGCTGCGCGAGGTCCTCGATCGAGTAGATGTCGTGGTGCGGCGGCGGGCTGATCAGCCCCACGCCCGGCGTCGAGTGCCGGGTCTTGGCCACCCACGGGTAGACCTTGTTGCCGGGCAGCTGGCCGCCCTCGCCGGGCTTGGCGCCCTGCGCCATCTTGATCTGGATGTCGTCGGCGTTGGTGAGGTACTCCGACGTGACCCCGAAGCGGCCGGACGCGACCTGCTTGATCGAGCTGCGGCGCTCGGGGTCGTAGAGCCGGTCCGGGTCCTCGCCGCCCTCACCGGTGTTGGACTTGGCGCCCAGCCGGTTCATGGCGATCGCGAGGGTCTCGTGCGCCTCCTTGCTGATCGAGCCGTAGGACATCGCGCCGGTCGAGAACCGCTTCACGATCTCGGAGACCGGCTCGACCTCCTCGATCGGGATCGGCTGCCGGCCGGACCCGTCCGCGTCCTTGAACGCGAACAGGCCGCGGATCGTCATCAGGCGCTCGGACTGGTCGTTCACCCGCGCGGTGTACTGCTTGAAGATGTCGTAGCGGCCGCTGCGCGTGGCGTGCTGCAGCCGGAAGACGGTCTCGGGGTCGAACAGGTGCGGCTCGCCCTCGCGGCGCCACTGGTACTCGCCGCCGATCTCGAGCTCGCGGTGCGCCGGCAGGATGCCACCGCGGGGGTACGCCGTGGCGTGGCGACGCGCGACCTCCTCGGCGATCGTGTCGAGCTCGATGCCGCCGAGCTTGGAGGTGGTGCCGGTGAAGTACCGGTCGACGACCGCCTGCGACAGGCCGACCGCCTCGAAGATCTGCGCGCCGGTGTAGGACGCGACCGTGGAGACGCCCATCTTGGACATCACCTTCAGGACGCCCTTGCCGAGCGCCTTGATCAGGTTCTTGACCGCCTGCTCCGGCTCCGCGCTGACGTAGTAGCCCTCCCGGGCCAGGTCCTCGACGGACTCCATCGCCAGGTAGGGGTTGACCGCGGCCGCGCCGTACCCGACGAGCAGGGCGACGTGGTGCACCTCGCGGACGTCGCCCGCCTCGACCAGCAGCCCGACCTGGGTGCGGGTCTTCTCGCGCACCAGGTGGTGGTGCACGGCGCCGGTGAGCAGCAGCGACGGGATCGGGGCGTGCTCGGCGGTGGAGTGCCGGTCGGACAGCACGATGATGCGGGCGCCGTCGGCGATCGCGGCGGAGACCTCCGCGCAGATCTCGTCGATCCGCTCGGCCATCGCCGCTCCCCCGCCCTCGACCGGGTAGAGGCCGCGCGAGACGTGGGTGATGAAGCCCGGCATGTCGCCGTCACGGTTGATGTGACGGATCTTGGCCAGGTCGTCGTTGGAGATCACCGGGAAGGGCAGCACGACCATCCGGCAGGACGCCGGGGCCGGCTCGAGCAGGTTGGCCTCCGGGCCGATGCTGCCGGCCAGCGAGGTCACCAGCTCCTCGCGGATCGCGTCGAGGGGCGGGTTGGTGACCTGGGCGAAGAGCTGGCTGAAGTAGTCGAACAGCAGGCGCGGCTTCTCGCTCAGCGACGCGATGGGCGTGTCGGTGCCCATCGAGCCGAGCGGCTCGCCGCCGCCGTTGGCCATCGGCGTGAGGATGACCCGCAGCTCCTCCTCGGTGTAGCCGAAGACCTGCTGCCGACGCGTGACGGACGCGTGGGTGTGGATGATGTGCTCGCGCTCGGTGACGTCGGCGAGGTCGATCAGGCCAGCGTGCAGCCACTCGTCGTACGGGTGCTCCGAGGCGAGCTGGGTCTTGATCTCCTCGTCCTCGATGATCCGGTGCTCGTCCGTGTCCACGAGGAACATCCGGCCCGGCTGGAGCCGGCCCTTGCGGACGATCGTGGCCGGGTCGAGGTCCAGGACGCCGACCTCGGAGGCCAGGACGACGAGGCCGTCGTCGGTGACCCAGTAGCGCGACGGGCGCAGGCCGTTGCGGTCCAGCACGGCGCCGATCTGCGAGCCGTCAGTGAAGACGACGGCGGCCGGGCCGTCCCACGGCTCCATGACGGTGGAGTGGAACCGGTAGAACGAGCGGCGCTTGGCGTCCATCTCGGTGTGGTTCTCCCACGCCTCGGGGATCATCATCAGCACCGAGTGGGGCAGCGAGCGGCCGCCCATGTGCAGCAGCTCGAGGACCTCGTCGAAGGACGCCGAGTCGGAGGCGCCCGGCGTACAGATCGGGAACAGCCGGTCCAGGTCGCCCGGGATGACGTCGGAGGACAGCAGGGCCTCGCGGGCGCGCATCCAGTTGCGGTTGCCCATGACCGTGTTGATCTCGCCGTTGTGGGCGATGAACCGGAACGGGTGGGCCAGCGGCCAGCTCGGGAAGGTGTTGGTCGAGAACCGCGAGTGCACGACGGCCAGCGCCGAGGCGATGCGCTCGTCGACGAGGTCGGGGAAGAACGTGTCGAGCTGGTTGGTCGTCAGCATGCCCTTGTAGGCGAGGGTGCGCGACGACAGCGACGGGAAGTAGACGTCGGTCTCGTGCTCGGCGCGCTTGCGCAGGCAGAAGGCCAGCCGCTCCAGCGCCATCCCGGTCACCCGGGTGCCCGCGCCGGCCACGAACAGCTGCGCGAAGGCCGGCATCACACCGAGCGCCATCTGGCCGAGGCCCTCGGGCTCGACCGGGACGTCGCGCCAGCCGAGGACGGTCAGGCCCTCCTCGGCGGCGATCTCCTCGATCCGGCGCCGGGTCTTGCCGATCTCCTCGGCGTCACCCGGCAGGAACGCGGTGCCGACGGCGTACGCGTGCTGAGCGGGGAGCTCGAAGTCCACGACGGCACGCAGGAACGCGTCCGGGACCTGCAGCAGGATGCCGGCACCATCGCCGGAGTTGACCTCCGCGCCCGCAGCACCTCGGTGGTCGAGGTTGCGGAGCGCGGTCAGTGCCTTGGCCACGATGTCGTGGCTGGCGACGCCGGTCAGGGTCGCGACGAAGGCCACACCACACGCGTCGTGCTCGTGGCGGGGGTCGTAGAGCCCTTGGGGCGGCGGGAATGCGTGCGAGTAGGGCACCGGGCATTCTCCCGTCGTCTTCAGCGCCGCGCGGACTCCACGACGTTGTCGAGGCCGGCGCCGGCGGTTCATCAGTGCAAGGTCTTGCAGGGGACGACATTGGCCCTAGCGGAAGGAAAAGGTTAACACCCGCGGGGCGGACTTCTCGCCGCAGTTACGGCCGTGGACGGCCCCCGGACGGGTGGGTCCGGTCACTCGGTCGAGGGACGGGTGCCGGGTGGGGCGTCCGCCTCCTCGGAGGGTACGTCGGGCTCCGGCGACTCGCCACCCGTCCCGCCGTCGGGACCGTCCTCCGCGGCAGGCCCGCGGCCGTCGACGTACACCTGCTCCTCCCGGCCCGGCCACCGCCGGGCGCTGACGACGAACCAGACCAGGCCCGCGACGAAGAGGACGATCGAGGTCCAGACGTTGAGCCGGAGACCCCAGACGTCGTTGAGCTCGACGTTGTCGATGCGCAGCATCTCGATCCAGCCGCGGGCGATCGTGTAGAGCATGATGTAGAGCGCGACGACGCGGCCGTGCCCGAGGCGGAACCTGCGGTCGGCCCAGACCAGGATCCCGAAGGCGGCCAGGCACCACAGGCTCTCGTAGAGGAACGTCGGGTGGAACGTCGTGCCCGGCGGGTAGCCGGCGTTGACCGCCGTCCTGTCGCTGACCGACAGGCCCCAGGGGAGGTCGGTCGGCTTGCCGAACAGCTCCTGGTTGAACCAGTTGCCCCAGCGGCCGAACGCCTGCGCGACGAGGACGCCGGGCGCCATCGCGTCCAGCACCGGCAGCAGCCTGATGCCCTTGCGGCGCGCGCCGATGATCGCGCCGACGGCGCCGAGCGCGATCGAGCCCCAGATCCCGAGCCCACCGCGCCAGACGTAGAGCGCGTCGATCGGGTGCTGGCCGGCGCCGAAGTAGAGGTCGTGGTCGGTGATGACGTGGTAGAGCCGGCCGCCGACCAGCCCGAACGGCACCGCCCAGATCGCGATGTCCTGGATGTCCCCCGGCTGGCCGCCGCGGGCGACCCAGCGCCGCTCGCCGATCCAGATCGCGGCGACGATGCCGGCGATGATCGCGAGGGCGTAGCCGCGCAGGGGGAACGGCCCGACGTACCAGACCCCGGAGTCGGGGCTGGGGATCGACAGCACGGTGGTCAGCACGCTCACGCGGGGTCCTTGTCGAGCAGGTGGTGGATGTCGGCGGCGAAGTCGGCGGAGGAGGTCGCCTCGCTCCAGTAGACCGTGCCCTCGTCGTCGGCGTCGATCCCGGTGATGGTGGTGCCGTGCGTGACGTCGTAGCCACCCGACGGGAGCTTCTCCCCCAGCGTGATCCCGACGCCCATCGGCTTGGCGACGGAGACGATCGTGTCGAGGTCGCCGGTGAGCCCGATGAAGGCCGGGTCGAAGTGGGCGAGGTACTTCTTCAGCACCTTCTCGGTGTCGCGTGCCGGGTCCGTGGTCACGAACACGACGTCCACCCGGTCCCGGTCCGAGTCGTCGAGGCGCGTCATCGCCGAGGCCAGGTTGGACATCACCGTCTGGCAGATGTCCGGGCAGTGGGTGTAGCCGTAGAAGACCAGGGTCAGCGGCTTGTCGGTGTCCTTGGTCAGCGAGAACGGCTGGCCGTCGGCATCCGTGAGCGGAGTCGCGGCGACCTCGAACGGCGGGTCCAGGGTGGTGCCGTGCAGCCCGCCCGTGGTGCCGCCGTCGCTGCCACAGGCCGCGAGCGTGAGGAGCAGAGCCAGGGCGACGAGCGCCCTACGCACGCCGTACCCCGGCGGCGAGCTCCTCGGTCAGCGCCGTCAGTGCGGGCAGGCCGGAGTCCAGCGCGCGGACGAAGGCGGTGCCCACGATCACCCCGTCGACGTGCTCAGAGAGCTCGGCCGCCTGGGCACCGGTGCTGACCCCGACGCCGACGCCGATCGGGAGCTGGGTGGTGAGCCGGGTCCGGGCGATCAGCGGCGCCACTCCGGCAGCGGTGGCCTGGGTGGTGCCGGTGACGCCCATGATGCCGGTGGCGTAGACGAAGCCGCGGCAGTTGCTCGTGGTCATCGCGATCCGCTCGTCGGTCGAGGAGGGCGCCACGAGGAAGACCTTGTCCAGGTCTCGTGCGTCGGCGGCCGCGATCCACTCGGGCACGACCTCCGGCGTCACGTCGGGGGTGATCAGGCCTGCGCCTCCCGCGTCGTGCAGGCGCTGGGCGAACCGCTCGACGCCGTGACGCTCGACGGGGTTCCAGCTGGTCATCACCAACGTGGGGGTGCCGGTCGCGGCGACGGCCTCGACCACCCGGAACACGTCGTCGGTGCGCACGCCGCCCTCCAGCGCGTGCTGCACGGCGGCCTGGATGACCGGCCCGTCCATGACGGGATCGCTGTAGGCCAGACCCACCTCGATGACGTCGCACCCCGCGGCGACCATGGCCTTGAGGGCCTCGATCGAGCCGTCGACGTCGGGGTAGCCGGCCGGCAGGTAGCCGATGAGCGCGGCGCGGCCGTCGGCCCTGGCCTTCTCGAAGGCGGTGCTGACGCTCATTCCACGTCTCCGGTCTCGGCGTCGGCCTCGCCGAGGTGGAAGTACTCCAGCGCCGTGCCCATGTCCTTGTCGCCGCGGCCCGAGAGGTTGACCAGGATCGTCTGGCCCTGCCGCCCCTCGGCGAGCCGGAGCGCGCCGGCGAGCGCGTGGGCCGACTCGATCGCCGGGATGATCCCCTCGGTGCGCGCCAGCAGCGCCATCGCGTCCATGGCCTCGGCGTCGGTGACCGGCTCGTACGTCGCGCGCCCGATGTCGGCGAGGTAGGAGTGCTGCGGGCCGACACCCGGGTAGTCGAGCCCGGCGGAGATCGAGTGGGACTCGACGGTCTGGCCGTCCTCGTCCTGGAGCACGAACGTGCGCGCGCCGTGCAGGACTCCCCGCTCGCCGGCGTGGATCGTCGCCGCGTGCCGACCGGTCTCGAAGCCGTCTCCCCCGGCCTCGAACCCGTAGATCGCGACGTCCTCGTCCTCGAGGAAGGCGGTGAAGAGGCCGATCGCGTTGGAGCCGCCACCGACGCACGCGACGATCGCGTCCGGCAGCGCGCCGTACTGCTCAAGGACCTGCGCGCGCGCCTCGTCGCCGATCCCGCGGCAGAACTCGCGGACCATGGTCGGGAAGGGGTGCGGTCCGGCGGCGGTGCCGAAGAGGTACGCCGTGTGGTCGACGCTGGAGACCCAGTCGCGCAGCGCCTCGTTGATCGCGTCCTTGAGCGTGGCGCTGCCGGAGTCGACGGCGACCACCTTCGCGCCGAGGAGGTGCATCCGGGCGACGTTGAGCGCCTGGCGCTTGGTGTCGACCGAGCCCATGTAGACGGTGCAGTCGAGCCCGAAGTACGCCGCAGCGGTCGCGCTCGCGACACCGTGCTGGCCGGCCCCGGTCTCGGCGATCACCCGGGTCTTGCCCATCCGCTTGGTGAGCAGGGCCTGGCCGAGGACGTTGCGGATCTTGTGGGCGCCGGTGTGGTTGAGGTCCTCGCGCTTGAGCAGGATCCGGGCGCCGACCTTGTCGCTGAGGCGCTCGGCGAAGTAGAGCGAGCTCGGCACGCCGGCGTAGTCGCGCAGAATCGCGTCGAACTCCGCGAGGAACGCCGGGTCGGCCATCGCGTCCTGCCAAGCGACGGTGAGCTCGTCGAGAGCGGCGACCAGGGCCTCCGGCATGAAGCGGCCGCCGAAGCCCTCGGGCCCGCCGAACCAGCCGCGCGCGTCGGCGTCGTACGGCGTGGGCGCGTGGAGGTGGGTCGTCATGCCTGAACTCCTGTCATCGCGGCGACCGCTGCCTGCGGGTCACCGTCCTTCACCAGTGCCTCGCCGACCAGGACCGCGCGGGCCCCCTCGCCGACGAAGCGGCGTACGTCGGCGGGACCGAAGATGCCGCTCTCGGCGACCTTGACCCGGTCGTCCGGGATCAAGGGCGCGAGTCGCCCGAACGTGTCGTCGTGGATCTCGAGCGTCTTCAGGTTGCGGGCGTTGACCCCGATGAGCTCGGCGCCGAGGGCGACCGCACGCTCGGTCTCGACCTCGTCGTGCACCTCGACGAGCACGGTCAGCCCGAGCTCGCGGGCCTCGTCGTGCAGCCGGCGCAGGGTGTCGTCGTCGAGCGCGGCCACGATCAGCAGCGCGAGGTCGGCACCGGCGGCGCGGGCCTCGACGAGCTGGTAGCTGGTGACGATGAAGTCCTTGCGGAGCACCGGCGTGTCGACGGCCGCACGGACGGCGCGCAGGTCGTCGAGGCTGCCGCCGAAGCGACGCCGCTCCGTGAGCACGCTGATCGCCGCGGCCCCGCCGGCGGCGTACGCCGTGGCGAGCTCTGCCGGGTCGGGGATGTCGGCGAGGTCGCCCTTGCTGGGGCTGCGCCGCTTCACCTCCGCGATCACGCTGGATCCCGGCGCGCGCAGGTGCGGCATCGGGTCGCGCGGCGGGTCGACGTCGGCGAGCGCGGCCCGCAGGTCCGCGAGCCCGGTCTGCTCCTCGCGCTCCGACAGGTCGGCGCGCACACCGGCGACGATGTCGTCGAGCACGGACATGCTGTTCTCCCGCCGGATGGTCACCCTTGCGACGCCAGTGTTTCACGCGGCATGAAGCGGCCGACCGTGGGTAGTGTCCGCTGAACACGGCCCGGGAGACGGACCGGCCGACAATCGAAGGGCAACACCTGTGAGCTACTCCGAACCGCCTCCGCCGCCGCCGCAGTACGGCGCCCCGCCGCCGGCGTACGGCGGGGTCCCGCCGAAGAAGTCCGGCATGGCGGTCGCCGCCCTCGTGCTCGGCATCCTGGCCGTCATCCCCTGCTTCTGGGGCTGCTTCATCTTCGGCATCCTCGGCGTCGTCTTCGGACAGCTCGGCAAGAAGGACATCCGGGAGTCGGCCGGCGCGAAGACCGGCGAGGGCCTGGCCAAGTGGGGCTTCATCCTCGGCATCATCGGCATCGTGCTCGGCGTCATCTACTGGATCCTCGCCGCCAGCGGGGCGATCGACTTCAACTACAGCTCGGACATGTGAGCGACCCCTGCCGGGTCAGGGCGTGAGCCAGGACCCGGCGGGGAGGTTGCGCAGCACCGTGAAGACGGTCAGCAGCGCGAGAGAGACGTACGCGACCGGGGTGATCACGCTCATCGGCACCCGGACGGGCCGCCCCCGCCAGCGGCCGACGAACCAGACGGCCAGCCCGGCGACGATGAAGGGCAGCGCGACCACGAAGGCCAGGTTGCTGGACGCGGCACCCAGCAGGTCGCCGTGGGTGAGGTCGTTGACGGCCCGCAGACCGCCGCAGCCGGGACAGTAGAAGCCCAGCGCCGCGCTGGGGCACAGGCCCCAGCTGCCGTGCTCGTGCGGGTCCCTCAGCCGGAGGGCCAGGGTCGCGACCGCGAGGCCGCCGATCACGAAGGTCGGCGTGCGCAGGCGATCCCACCGGCTGGCGTCGGAGGTGACCCCGGGTGGCGACGGCGCGGTGGTGGTCATCGGTGGGTCAGTGCGTCGACGACGACTCGTGGTAGCCGAGCTTGGCCATCACCGCGAAGATCACGAGCGAGGCGAGGGCCAGGGCCACACCGACCCAGAAGATCGTCCAGTTGACGGGGCTGAGCAGCATCCCGACCCCGCCGACCACGAAGCCCAGCATGGCGACGGTGACGAACGTCCAGGCAGCGGGGGTGTTGCCGTGGTTGTCAGACATACAGGCTCCTCGAGCACGGGGGATGACAGTGCGGGCGCAGTCTATTCGGTGGGGTCGCGCCCCTCGTCCAGCGCCTTCCACAAATCGAGGCTGGTCTGCTCCTCGACCGGCACGACCGAGGCCGGAGCGGCACTGCCGGGCGCGTCGTAGCGGGTGCCCATCTCGGGCCAGGCCGGCGTCCACGCGACGGCGAGCACCCCGGCGACCGTGGCCAGGACGGCGCCCAGCACGGCTGCCCAGTACCACGCGGTATGACCGACGTCGGCGCCGCTGATGCCGACCAGCGCGAGCTCGTCGCGGAACTGGTCGGGGACCTGGGAGTACGCCGCAGCGGCCGCCACCAGGGCTCCGACCGCGGCGACGCTGCCGAGCACCGCGACGGCACGGCGGACCCGGCCCCGGGTCACCAGCACCACGCCCCAGCACGCCAGCACGACCAGCCCGAGGGCGGTCACGAGCGGCAGGTGGGCGTCGAAGGACACCATCTGGCTGCTGACCGCCCGGCCCGCGTCGCCCGAGCCCTCGACCGCCGGCTTCTCGCCGGCGACGGCCGTCAGGGTGCCCGCGGCCAGCCCGAGCAGGACCACGGGCCCGAAGGTACGGCGGCGATCAGCCATCGGAGGGCTGGCCGTCGGGGGCCGGGGTCAGCAGGTCGGCGTCGAAGCAGGTCCGGTCGCCGGTGTGGCAGGCGGCGCCGACCTGGTCGACCTTGACCAGCAGGGTGTCCCCGTCGCAGTCGAGGCGCACTTCCTTGACCCACTGCACGTGGCCGGACGTGTCGCCCTTGGCCCAGTACTCCTGCCGGGAGCGGCTCCAGTACGTCGCCCGCCCCGTGGTCAGCGTGCGGGAGAGCGCCTCGTCGTCCATCCAGCCCAGCATCAGCACCTCGCCGGTGTCGTGCTGCTGCACCACGGCGGCCACCAGGCCGTCGTCGGTGCGCTTGAGCCGGGCGGCGATGTCGGGGTCGAGGGTGGTCACGACCCGATTGTCCCCTGTTGCGACACCCAGCTGGCGTGCAGCCCGGCGTACACGGACCCCTCCTGCTGGACGAGCACGGCGTGCGGGCCGCGCTGGACGATGCGGCCCTGGTCGACGACGACCACCTCGTCGGCGCTCTCCGCGGTGGACATCCGGTGCGCGATGGTGACGCTGGTGCGGCCGGTCATCAGCCGCTCGAGCGCCCGGCCGATCCGCATCTCGAGCGAGGGGTCGACCGCGCTGGTGGCCTCGTCGAGGACCAGCAGGTCGGGGTCGGCCAGCTGGGCCCGCAGCAGGGCCACGAGCTGACGCTCGCCCGCCGAGAGCGACTCGCCGCGCTGCCCGACCTGCGTGTCCAGGCCCGCCGGCAACCCGGCCAGCCAGTCACCGAGACCGAGCTCGTCGGCGCCGGCGAGCATCTCCTCGGCGGTGGCGCCGAGGCGCCCGTAGCGCACGTTGCTGGCGAGGGTGTCGTCGAAGAGGAACCCCTCCTGCGGCACGAGCACGACGCTGCGTCGCAGCGAGGCCTGGGCGATCTCGCGCACGTCGATGCCGTCGAGCAGCACCGCGCCGTCGGACGGGTCCATCAGCCGGGTGAGCAGCTTGGCGATCGTGGACTTGCCGGAGCCGGTCTCGCCGACCACGGCGATCCGGGTGCCGGCCGGGATGTCGAGGTCGATGTCGCGCAGCACCGGCGGCCCGCCGGGGTAGGCGAAGGAGACGTCGCGCAGGGACACGTCGATCGGCCCCCGCGGCAGCACCTGCCCGTCCTCCCCCAGGTCGACCAGGTCGGCCGGGGTCTCGAGGATGCCGATGACGCGGCGCCAGCTGACCAGCGCGTTCTGGGCGTCGGTGAAGATCTGGGTGCCCATCTGCACCGGCCCGACGAACAGCGTGACCAGGAACGCGAACGCGAGCACCTTGCCGGCGGTGATGTCCTCGGCGAAGCCCCAGACGTTGAGCCCCAGCTGGATGCCCACGATCAGGACCGCCGCGTTGGCGAGCCCGGCGGAGATGCCGCCCAGCGAGAACGACACGACCGTGAACTGCTGGGCGCGCACGCTGGCGTCCTTGTACTCGTCGATGGCCTCGTCGATCCGCGCCTGGGTGCGGCCCTCGATCGCGTAGGACTTCACGACCGCGGCGCCGACGACCGGCTCCGAGATGGCCGAGAGCATCACGCCGACCTGGCGCCGGACCACGCCGTACGCCTGGGAGAGCTTGCGCTGGAAGTAGCGGATGGAGAGGAAGAGGGGCGCGAAGCACACCCACACGACGATCGCGAGCTCCCAGCTGTAGAAGAGCATCACGATCGTCGCGATGATCACCTGCCCGACGCTCACGATGAGCAGCAGCCCGCCGAAGACGAGGAACTGGCTGACCTGGTCGACGTCGCTGGTGACGCGCGAGACGAGGGCGCCGCGGCGCTCGGTGTTCTGCGTCAGCACCGGCAGCTCGTGGACGTGCCGGAACGCCTTGACCCGCAGCGTCGCCAAGCCGCGCTCGGAGGTGGTGAACAGCCGGGTGGTCATGGCGTACGACGCCCAGCTCGCCAGGATGATCGCCGCAGCCGCGGCGAGCCCCATCAGCACCGTGAACGAGACATCCGGGCCACCGTCGCCGTTGATGCCCCGGTCGAGCGTCTGCTGCACCGCGATCGGCACCACGACCTGCCCGGTCGCGGCCAGGAACGCGAGCGCGATCGTCCAGCCGAGGCCTTCCTTGAGCTCCGGCGAGACCTGCACGCCGCGACGCACGGTGTCGATCGCGCCGATGTCCTCGCCGGTGTCCATGCCGGTCGTCTCGGTGGTGCTCATACCGGGTCCTCCAACAGCTCGCCGGGGGCGGCCTGGTGCTCGTAGGCGTTGACGAGGCGGGCGTACGCCGGGTTGCGGTCGAGCAGCTCGGCGTGGGTGCCGCGGTCGGCGATCCGGCCGTCCTGGAGGTGGACGACCTCGTCGGCCAGCCCGATCGTGGCCTTGCGGTAGGCGACGACGACGAGGCTGCTGCCGCGCTCGGAGGCGCGCAGCGCGGCCAGGATGCGGGCCTCGACCTCCGGGTCGACGGCGGACGTCGCGTCGTCGAGCACCAGGAGGCGCGGCTTGCGCACCAGGGCTCGGGCGAGGGAGATCCGCTGCCGCTGACCGCCCGAGAGGGAGGTGCCGCGCTCGCCGAGCCGGCTGTCGAGGCCGTCGGGCAGGGCCGCGACGAAGCCGTCGGCCTGCGCGGCGCGCAGCGCGGCCCAGACCTCGTCGTCGGAGATGTCGGCGTCGAGGGTGACGTTGCCGCGGACCGTGTCGTCGAAGAGGAACGCCGTCTGCGGCACCAGGGACACGACGTCGGCGAGCGCACCGGGGGCGAGGTCCCGGACGTCGGTGCCGTCGAGGACGACCCGGCCCTGGTCGGGGTCGACCAGGCGCGTCATCAGCGTCGTCAGCGTGCTCTTGCCGGACGCGGTGGCGCCGACCAGCGCGATGGTGCGGCCCGGCTCGACCGTGAACGAGACGCCCTCGAGCAGCGGCTGCTCGGCGTCGTACCGGTAGCCGAGGCCCTCGATCTCGAGCCGCGCCCCCGTGGCGAGGTCGGGGTCGACCGTGGCGTCGCCGTACCGCATCTCGCCGGTGGCCCGCAGCACGGAGCGCACCCGCTCGTAGCCGACGACGCTGCGCGGGAACTCGCCGAGCAGCCAGCCGATCGCACGGATCGGGAAGGAGACGATCGTGAGCAGGTAGGCGACCGTGACGACGTCACCGGGCAGCGCGGCTCCGTGGAGGACGCGCTCGACGCCGACCACCAGCACGACGAGGACGCCGAGGTTGGGCAGCGCCGCGAGCGTGGGGTCGAACGCGGCACGGATCCGGCCGGCGCGGATGTTGATGTCGCGCAGGAGGTGGGCCTTCTCGGCGAAGCGGGCCGTCTCCTCCGCCTCGCGGCCGAGCGTCTTGACCACCATGGCGCCGTCGAAGGACTCGTGGGCGACCTCGCTCAGCTCGGCGCGCAGCTGCTGGGCCTTGGTCATCAACGGCGAGGCCAGCCGCTGGTAGGCGAGGTTGGCGATCACGACCGCCGGGAAGACGAGCAGCCCGACCACGGCCATCACCACGTCGGCGAAGAACATCTGGGCGACCGCGATCACCATCATGACCAGCACGCCGACCGCCATCGGCAGCGGCGCGATCGGGCCCCAGGCGGCCTCGACGTCGGAGTTGGCGTTGGAGAGCAGCTGCCCGGTGGGGTGCCGGTGGTGCCACTCCATCGGGAGTGCGAGGTACTGCCGGGTCACGGCGCGGCGGGTGTGCGCCTGCATGCGGTACTGCATGACGCCGGCACCCAGGCGGCGCGCGACGATGCCCACCGCGCGGAGCAGCGCGACGCCGAGGAAGAGCGCCAGGACGGCGACCAGCAGGCCCGCGCCGATCTCGCCGTCGTCGAACGCCGGCAGGACGACGTGGTCGGTGGACCAGCCGAGCACCCAGGCGTCGGCCACGGTGAGCGCGCCGAAGAGCACACTGCCGAGCGTGGACAGGGTGAAGATCCACGGCTCGCGCCGGATCGCCACCCCGAGGACCCGGAAGCCGTCGACCGACGTCCCCCGTCTGTTGCGCGTGTTGCTCACTGCCTACCCGTCACCCTCGGTCGTCCATCGCAGTACTGCCCGCGGGGAACCCCGCCGTCCGGTCAGGCTATTCCCCCGTTCCGACATCGGGCCGTCCCATATTGTCTGCCGCGTGACCGCACCTCTGTCCCGTCGTGAACGCGCCGACCTCTGCGACCTCGCGCTCGAGGTGGGCGCGGACTCCCCGACGCTGGGCTCCGGCTGGACCGCCCGGGACCTCGTCGTCCACCTGCTCGTCCGCGAGCGGAGCGCTCTCGGCGCCGCGGGCATCACGATCTCCCCGCTCGCCGGCCTCACCGAGCGCGCGAGCCGGCGCTACGAGGGGCGGGAGTACGCCGACCTCGTCGAGCGGCTGCGCTCCCCCGGCGGGATGTTCGCGCTCCCCCCGGTCGACCGGCTCGCCAACACCTTCGAGTACGTCGTGCACCACGAGGACCTGCGCCGCGGCCTTCCCGGCTGGACGCCGCGGACCCTGGACCCCGCCGACGTCGACCTGCTGTGGACCCAGCTGCGCAAGGGCGTGGCGTTCGTCGCTCGCAAGCTCCCCGTCGCGACGGTCCTCAGGCGGGCCGACACCGGTGACGCGGTCGTCGCGAAGAAGGGACCGGACCCGGTCACCATCACCGGTGACGTGGTCGAGCTCGTCCTCTTCCTGTTCGGCCGCGACGCCGCCCACGGCCTGGTCCTCGAGGGTCCCGACGAGGCCGTCGCCGCCGTGCGCGCGGCGGACCTGGGCGCATAGCGCTCGCTCGCGCTACCGTCGGGCCATGTGGATCTGGATCGTTGTGGCGGTCGTCGTGGTGGCGGCCGGCGTCTACGCCTTCTGGCCCCGCGCCGACCACCTCGGCTCGCGGGTCAACCGGGCCTCGGCCATCGCCCAGGGGCGCGCCGAGAACTACGACAACGAGGGCGGTGGAGGCTACGGCGGGCCGTGAACCGACCCCGGCCGCTCAGCGCACCGGGTGACCGGTCTCCGCCAGCGACTGCTTGACGTCGGCGATCCGCAGCGTGCCGAAGTGGAAGACCGTCGCCGCGAGCACCGCGTCGGCGCCGGCGTCGACCGCAGGCGGGAAGTGCTCGACCGCGCCCGCGCCGCCGGAGGCGATCACGGGGACGGTCACCTCACGGCGTACGGCGCGGATCAGCTCCAGGTCGAAGCCGTCCTGGGTGCCGTCGGCGTCCATCGCGTTCAGCAGGATCTCCCCCGCGCCGAGCTCGGCGGCGCGCACCGCCCACTCGACGGCGTCGAGACCGGCGGACTTGCGACCGCCGTGCGTGGTCACCTCGAAGCCCGACCCCGTGCCGGCTGCCCGGCGGGCGTCGACGGACAGCACCAGCACCTGGTTGCCGAACCGGTCGGCGATCTCGGCCACCAGCTCCGGGCGGTGGATCGCGGCGGTGTTGACGGCGACCTTGTCGGCGCCGGCCCGCAGCAGCCGGTCGACGTCCTCGACCGACGACACTCCCCCGCCGACGGTCAGCGGGATGAAGACCTCCTCGGCCGTGCGCGAGACGATCTCCATCGTCGTGGCGCGACCCTCGTGGGAGGCGGAGATGTCGAGGAAGGTCAGCTCGTCGGCGCCCTCGGCGTCGTAGAGGCGCGCCAGCTCGACCGGGTCGCCGGCGTCGCGCAGGTCCTGGAAGTTGATCCCCTTGACCACGCGACCCGCGTCGACGTCGAGGCACGGGATGACGCGTACGGCGAGGCTCATGCCCTGCCCTGTGTGAGCGCGAGCGCGTCCTCGAGCGTGAAGCGGCCCTCGTACAGCGCGGTGCCGGCGATCGCGCCCTCGACGCCCTCGGCGACCAGGCCCATCAGCGCCTCGATGTCGGCCAGCGTGGTGACGCCGCCGGAGGCGACGACGGGCGCGTCGGTGACCGCGCAGACGTCGCGGAGCAGCTGCAGGTTGGGGCCTTGGAGCATGCCGTCCTTGTTGACGTCGGTCACGACGTAGCGGGCACAGCCCTCGGAGTCGAGACGGGCCAGCGTCTCGTAGAGGTCGCCGCCCTCCTGGGTCCAGCCGCGGGCCGCGAGGGTGGTGCCGCGGACGTCCAGGCCGATCGCGATCCGGTCGCCGTGCTCGGCGATGATCCGCGCGCACCACTCCGGCTGCTCGAGCGCCGCCGTGCCGATGTTGACCCGGCGGCAGCCGGTCGCCAGGGCGGCCTCGAGCGACTCGTCGTCGCGGATGCCGCCGCTCATCTCGACCTGGATGTCCAGCGCTCCGACGATCTCCGCCTGGAGCTCACGGTTGGTGCCGCGGCCGAACGCCGCGTCGAGGTCGACCAGGTGCAGCCACTCGGCGCCGGCGTCCTGCCAGCGCATCGCGGCGGCGACCGGGTCGCCGTACACGCGCTCGGAGCCGGCGACGCCCTGGGCGAGCTGGACGGCGCGGCCCTCGGTGATGTCGACGGCGGGGAGGAGCTCGAGGTAGGCGGACATGTTCGTGTTCTCCGGTCAGTTCGTCATCAGGATCAGGAGGATCGGGGCGATCAGCACGCTCAGCGCGAGGGCGAGCATCCGCACGGCCCAGTCGCCGGAGGCGACCCAGACCAGCACGTTGAGCACCAGCACCGACACGACGAGCATCCGCGTGCGGGTCCGGTTGCGGGCCGCGATCACGCCGGTGGGAGTGGTCCGCCGCTTCGGCAGCCACCGTGTCAGCGTCGAGACCCGAGCATCGCGACGCGCCTTGCGCTCGGCCTCCGCCGCCCGGGCGGCAGCGGCCGCGGCGGTCTCCGCCTCCCGCTCCGCTCGGCGCTGCGCGCGTTCCTTGCTCACAGCGACTGCACCCAGTTGCGCAGCAGGGCGGCGCCGGCGTCGCCGGACTTCTCGGGGTGGAACTGGGTGGCTGTCAGCGGGCCGTTCTCGACGGCCGCGACGAACCGGTCCCCACCGTGCTCGGCCCAGGTGACGAGCGGCGGGCGGGTGCGGTCGTTGGTCTCGAGCGTCCAGTCGCGGACGGCGTAGGAGTGCACGAAGTAGAAGCGCTCGTCCTCGATGCCGTCGAAGAGCGTGCTGCCGGTGGGGACGTCCACGGTGTTCCAGCCCATGTGCGGCACGACGGGCGCCTGGATCCGCTCGACGACGCCGGGCCACTCGTCGCAGCCCTCGGTCTCGACGCCGTGCTCGACCCCGCGCTCGAAGAGCACCTGCATGCCGACGCAGATGCCCAGCACCGGACGACCCCCGGCGAGCCGGCGGCCGATGATCCGCTCGCCCTTGACCGCGCGCAGGCCGGCCATGCAGGCGGCGTACGCGCCGACGCCCGGGACCAGCAGACCGTCGGCGTTGAGCGCCGCGTCGAAGTCACCGGTGAGCGTGACCTCGGCGCCGGCGCGCTCGACCGCGCGCACGGCGGAGCGGAGGTTGCCCGACCCGTAGTCGAGCACCACGACGTTCGGAGTGCTCAAAGAGAACCCTTGGTGGAGGGGACGCCCGTCTCGCGCGGGTCGAGCGCGACCGCGTCACGGAAGGCCCGGGCGAACGCCTTGAACTGCGTCTCGACGATGTGGTGCGGCTCGCGCCCGGCGAGCACGCGCACGTGCAGCGCGAAGTGGCCGTGGAAGGCGATCGACTCGAAGACGTGCTGCGTCAGCGAGCCCAGGTAGTCCGAGCCGAGCACGACGTACTGCTGACCCTCGGGCTCGCCGGTGTGCACGCAGTAGGGGCGGCCGGAGACGTCGACGACGGCCTGCACCAGCGCCTCGTCGAGCGGCACGGTGGCGTCGCCGAAGCGGCGGATGCCCACCTTGTCGCCGAGTGCCTGGCGCAGCGCCTGGCCGAGCACGATCGCGGTGTCCTCGACCGTGTGGTGGGCGTCGATGTGGGTGTCGCCCTCGGTCTGCACGGTCAGGTCGAGCAGCGCGTGCCGACCGAACGCGTCGAGCATGTGGTCGAAGAAGCCGACACCGGTCGAGACGTCGGTGCGGCCGCTGCCGTCGAGGTCGACCTCGACGATGACCTTCGACTCCTTGGTCTGACGCTCGATGCG
This sequence comes from Nocardioides conyzicola, assembly GCF_039543825.1. NCBI lineage: Bacteria > Bacillati > Actinomycetota > Actinomycetes > Propionibacteriales > Nocardioidaceae > Nocardioides > Nocardioides conyzicola. The sequence continues at coordinate 368,142 of NZ_BAABKM010000005.1, forward strand.
CGCAGTCCTGCTCATGACACGTCCTGTTCTACGACTTCGGTCAGTGCGTTCTTGAAGGCCATCATCTCGTCTGCCGTGCCGATCGACACCCGCAGCCACCCGTCGGGGCCGGTCTCCCGGATCAGCACCCCCCGGTCGAGCAGTCCCTGCCAGACAGCATGACGGTCCGCGAAGGTCCCGAACAACGCGAAATTGGCGTCGGAGTCCGCGACCTGCAGACCCTGGGCCCGCAGCCAGTCGACGGTCGTGTCCCGCTCCGCGCGCAGCTCGTCGACCTTGCCGAGCAGCTCGGGGGCGTGCCGGAGAGCAGCGAGCGCGGCCGCCTGGGTGACGGACGAGAGGTGGTAGGGCAGCCGGACGACGCGGATCGCGTCGCAGATCGCCGGGTCGGCGGCGAGGTAGCCGAGCCGGAGGCCGGCCGCAGCGAAGGCCTTGCTCATCGTCCGGGACACGACCAGGTTGCGGTGCTCGGGCAGCAGCTCGACCGCGCTCGGCACGCCGGTGCGCCGGAACTCGCCGTACGCCTCGTCGACGACCACGATGCCGTCCCCGGCGGCCTCGCAGAGCATCCCGACCGCCTCCGGCGGGAGCGCGGTGCCGGTCGGGTTGTTGGGGCTCGGCAGCAGGATGACGCTCGGCTGCCGCTCCTTGACCAGGTCGCGAGCGTGGTCGAGGTCGAGGGAGAAGTCGCTCTCCCGGTGCCCGACGACCCACTCCGTGACGGTGTCGCGGGCGTACTCCGGGTACATCGAGTACGTCGGCGCGAAGCTGAGCGCCGTCCGGCCCGGCCCTCCGAACGCCTGCAGCAGCTGGAGCATCACCTCGTTGCTGCCGTTGGCCGCCCACACCTGCTCGGGCGCGATGCCGTGGGGCGTGTCGCGGGAGAGGTACGCCGCGAGCGCGGTGCGCAGCTCGGTGAACTCGCGGTCCGGGTAGCGGTGGAGCGTGGTCGCGGCGGTCGCGACGGCGGTCGCGATGTCGGCCGTGCAGGCGAGCGACGGCCCGTAGGGGTTTTCGTTGACGTTGAGCTGGACGGGCACGTCCAGCTGCGGGGCGCCGTACGGTTCGATGCCCCGCAGCTCCTCGCGGAGCGGCGGCCAGCTCATTGCTGGAACCGGACGGACACCGCGGCGCCGTGACCGGGCAGGTCCTCGGCGTTGGCGAGGGTGACGACGTGGTCGGCGACCTCGGCGAGCGCGTCGCGGCTGTAGTCGACGACGTGCACCGACTTGGTGAACGCGCGCACCGACAGGCCGCTGCTGTGGCAGGCGCAGCCCGCGGTCGGCAGGACGTGGTTGGAGCCGGCGCAGTAGTCGCCGAGGCTGACCGGGGCGTGCTGCCCGACGAAGATCGCGCCGGCGTTGCGCACCCGGGCGGCGTACGACGACGCGTCCGCGGTGTGGATCTCGAGGTGCTCGGCGGCGTACGCGTTGACGACGTCGAGGCCCTGCTCGAGGTCGTCGACGAGCACGATCCCGGACTGGTTGCCGGTCAGCGCGGTGCGGATCCGCTCGACGTGCTTGGTCGCCGAGACCTGCTTGTCGAGCTCGGCGTCGACGTCGTCGGCGAGCCGCTCCGACGTCGTGACGAGCACGGCCGCGGCGAGCGGGTCGTGCTCGGCCTGGCTGACCAGGTCGGCGGCGACGTACGCCGCCTCGGCGGTGTCGTCGGCGAGGATCGCGATCTCGGTCGGGCCGGCCTCGGAGTCGATGCCGACCTGGCCCTTGAGCAGCCGCTTGGCGGTGACCGTGTAGATGTTGCCCGGACCGGTGACCAGGTCGACCTTGGCGCAGGAGCCCACGCCGTACGCGAACATGGCGATCGCCTGGGCGCCGCCGACGGCGTACACCTCCTCGACGCCGAGCAGCGCGCACGCGGCCAGGATCGTCGGGTGCACCTGGCCGCCGAACTCCCGCTGCGGCGGGCTGGAGAGCGCGATCGAGCGGACGCCGGCGGTCTGCGCAGGGACGACGTTCATCAGCACGCTGGAGACCAGCGGCGCGAGACCTCCGGGCACGTAGAGGCCGACCCGGTCGACCGGCACCTTGCGGTGCGTCACGCGGGCGCCGGGCCCGAGGTCGGTGACGGCGTCGTGCTCCAGCTCGTTGGCGCAGGTCAGCCGCAGCCGCCGGATCGACTCCTCGAGACCGGCCCGGATCGCCGGGTCGAGCTGCTCCAGAGCCTCCGCGGTGGCGCCGGGCGGGACCCGGATGTCGTCGACGGTCACGCCGTCGAAGCGCTCGCCGTACTCGCGGATCGCGTCCAGGCCACGGGTGCGCACCGCCTCGCAGATCGCATGCACCGCCGGCACCGCCGCCTCGACGTCGAAGTCGGCACGGGGCACGGCTGCGCGGTAGTCGACCGCGGTGCGGTCGGCTCCTCGCAGGTCGATGCGCTGGATCATGCATCGATTCTACGAGCGCGCGCCTGTCGCGGCGGATCGGCGACAGTGGCTGGACCGACTAGGTTGGAGGTGTGAGCGACACGCTGCCGATGTTCCCGTTGAACGCGGTGCTGTTCCCCGGGCTCAGCGTGCCGCTCAAGGTCTTCGAGGACCGCTACCGGGCGCTGGTGCACCACCTGCTGCGCATCGAGGACCCGATCGGGCGGACGTTCGGGTCGGTCGGGATCCGCGAGGGCTACGAGGTCGGCGACCACGGCGCGCAGTCGCTCTACCGGATCGGCTGCCGGATGCAGCTGACCGAGGTCGAGAGCCACCCGGACGGGACCTTCGACGTGGTCGCGGTCGGCCTGGAGCGGATCGAGCTCGAGCGCCTCGACACGTCGGGCACGTTCCCGGTCGGCCACGTCGCCGACCGGCCGGACACCTCGACGCCGGTGCCCGAGGAGGTGCTGGAGCGTGCCCGGGCGGCGTTCACGGCCTACCGGGTCGCCCTGGCGGACCTGCGCAGCGACCCGTACGACGGCGCGCTCCCCCGCGACCCGACGTACCTCTCCTGGACCCTGGCCGCCGTCGCGCCGCTGCCGATGTCGGAGCGCCAGTCGCTCCTGGAGGCCGAGGACGCCACCGACCGGCTGGTCCTGCTCACGGACCTGCTGCGCGCCGAGCTGCGCGCCATGAACGTCATCCCGTCGCTGCCGGCCACCGAGGTGGCCCGCACGCGGTGGTCGCCGAACTGATGGCCAGGAGACCCACCGGCGGGACGCCGGCGACCGTCGCCCTGTCGCGCGCGGGCATCGAGTTCACCCTGCATGAGTACCACCACGACCCGCGTGCGGAGTCCTACGGCCTGGAGGCCGCGGAGGCGCTCGGGGTCGAGCTGGGCCGCGTCTTCAAGACCCTGATGTCCAGCGTCGACGGGGTCCTCACCGTGGGGATCGTCCCGGTGTCCGGCCAGCTCAACCTCAAGTCCCTGGCCCGGGCCGTCGGCGGCAGCAAGGCCGCCATGGCCGACCTGGCCGCCGCCGAGCGGGCGACCGGGTACGTCGCCGGCGGGATCTCGCCGATCGGCCAGAAGCGCGCCCACCCGACCGTGCTCGACCGGTCGGCGTCGACGCACGCCACGATCTTCGTCTCGGCCGGTCGCCGGGGGTTGGATCTCGAGATCTCCCCCGACGACCTGGTGCGCGTCACCCGCGCGATCGTCGCCCCGATCGGGCGTTAGCGTCAGTCGGTCGTGATCTTGAGGACGGCATGCGCGGTGTCGTCGTCGACCCAGGCGCTCATGCCCAGGGCCTCGAGAGGCTTGAGGTTGTCGCGGACCTCGGCGTCGTCCCCGGCGAGCTCGGCGAGCCAGTGGTCGCCAGCAGCGAAGTTGACGTACAGGATCGCGGCCGCGTCGTCCGCGTGCTCGACGACGGTCTTGAACGGGTCGGAGTCGCCCAGACCACCGTTCTCGAGCAGCACCTTGCGGTAGTCGGCGTCCGGGCCGATCGCGACGACGTCGCCGTCGGAGTCGCTGTCGAGGACACCACCGTCGGCACCGCCGGCCGAGGCGCGCAGCTTGTCGAGGACTCCCTCGATGTCGTCGGCCTCTCCGATGACCTTGACGCCGATGCCGCTCGGGCCCGCGTTGCCGTCGACCCCGGGGAGCCCGGTGATCGACGACGGGTCGAAGTCACCGTCGACGGCGAGCGTCAGCGACTCCCCGACGAGGGTCTCGACGTCGCCGGGCAGCTCGATGCCGAGCTGCTCACCCGCCTCCGCCAGCAGGTCGTCGGACGACTCCCCCGACGCCTTCGCGAACTGGTCGACGAGGTCGGTCAGCCACCCCTTCTCGAAGCTCAGCCCGATCGCCGCGGCGGTGTCGTCGGGCAGCGCCGAGACGGCCTCCGCGCCGTCGTCGCCACCGGTCACGGCCTGGCCGGTGGCGGCCGGGTCCGCGGCCAGCTCGAGCTCGAGCCCGCCGTCGTCGAATCGGATCGTGGCGGCCGCTCCCTTGAAGTCCTTGAGCGCGTCGGTCACCTCGTCGGGGGCCGTCTCGCCGTCGGTCAGCGAGACCCCCGAGCACGGCGCCGGGCAGGCGAGCGCGCTGGACCCCAGCGCGAGGCCGCCGAGGCCGCCGAGGTTGTCCGCCAGGACCTTGCCGGCTGCCGGCGCCGCGTACATCGACACGATGCCGGAGTCACCCGCGGCGTCGGTCCACTGCTGGTAGTCGTCGTCGTCCGCGAGCGAGGAGTCCGCGGCGTCGTCGGCGATCCCGTCGACGGTCTTCTGGTCCTCACCCAGCAGAGCCCAGTCGCCGTCGATGTGCCACGCGACGTTGTCGGAACCGCCGGCGCACTCGCGCAGCTTGCCCAGGCCCTGGTCGGCGGCGTCCGCGTCGGACACCTGCACCACGAAGACCGGGGTCGGCGTGTCCCCACCGGTGTCGACCGCAGCGACGGCGAACCGGTCGCCCAGCCAGGGCGCGATGTCGTCGTCGTAGTCGAGGTCGGCGCACCCGGACTCGTCCTGGATCTGGTCGAAGATCCACTCGCGGACGTCGTCGTCGGTGTCGAGGCCGACCTGGTCCTCGAACGCCGGGAACTTCTTGAGCGTGCGCAGCGCCTCGATCTTCTGGCCACCGCTGGGGTCGAGGTCCACGCTCGCGTAGGCGATCGTCTTCGCCGGGAGGGCCTCGGCCGGCTGTGCCCCCGTCGAGAGGAACGACCACGCCGCCCAGGCGGCACCGCCGACGGCCACGACGCCGAGCGCTCCGACGACAGCGATCACGGCCGTACGCCGTCCGCGGACCGGCGCCGGGCCCGTCGACGACGTGAGCCGAGCACCCCCACGGCTGTCCAGGGTCTCCGGTCCGCTCCCGGGCGGGTCGGTCGGCGGCGGTCCGGGCGGAAGGTCGTAGGACACGTCTATCCCTCACGATCGATGCGCCGGCCCGTGCCGACGAGGTGGCAGCAGACTACCCAGCAACGGCGTCGTCGGTGACCGACTCCGCCCGCGGCGCCGGATGCCGGGGCGACAGCCCGATGAAGACCAGCACCAGACCGATCAGGGCACCGCTCGGCAGCGAGATCCACGGGCTGCGCCCGGAGACGGTCAGCTGCATCGGCAGCTTGGTGCCGTCGGCGGCGGTCTTGGCCAGGACGGCCGGGTCGGCGGGTCCGAGGGCGGTGCCGACCGTCAGCATCAGCCAGGCCGCGACGACCGAGCCGATGACGACCGCTGCCAACGTGAGCAGCGGCACCCGGTCGGCGACCAGCGCGATGACGATGCCCGCCAGCAGCCCGGCGGCTGTGCCGACCACGACGTACCAGCCGGTCCCCGAGAACTCGTGCTGGAGGCCGAGCGCGTCGCCGGCCGTCCAGCGGTGGTCGACCACGACGCCCGCCGTGGGGGTCCAGATCCACTGCCAGACCACGCCCGCGAGCGCCCCGACCGCGGCCAGGGCAGCGACGACGAGACCGAGCTGGAGGGCGATCCGTCCGGTGCTGGGGGTGCTCATCCGGCCAGGCATCCGGGTCCGAGCAGCTGTTTGAGGTCCGCGAAGAGCGCCGGGCTCGGCGTGACGCGGTGGTGGTCACCGATCCGCATGACGAGGGTCTTCTCCCGCATCAGCACCTTCAGGTGCACCTCGGTCACCCCGGGATGGGTCCGGAGCACCTCCTTGAGGTGGTCCACGGTGTCGGCGTTGACCCTGGTCTGCGGGAGCTTGATCACGACCGGTCCGGAGGGTCCGTCGGACAGGTCCGGGAGGCTGACCTCCTGGCCCATGATCTCGGGCTGGTCCTTGCTGCGGGAGAGCCGGCCCTTGACCGTGATGATCGCGTCCTCGGAGATCATGTGGCCCGACAGCTGCCACGAGCTCGGGAAGAGCAGCACGTCGATCGCGCCGTCGAGGTCCTCGAGGGTCACCATCCCCCAGGCGTCGCCGCGCTTCGTGATCTTGCGCTGCACGCCGGTCACCAGGCCGGTGATCGTGATCGGGCTGCCGTCGGCACGGTCCTCGTCGAGCATCAGCTGGCCGACGGTGCAGTCCGAGCTGTTGGCCAACAGGTGCTCGAGGCCGAGCAGCGGGTGGTCGGACACGTAGAGGCCGAGCATCTCCCGCTCGTGGCCGAGCAGGGTCATCTTGTCCCACTCGTCGAGGTGATCGGGGACGTCGACCCAGGTCGCGGCGGAGCCGATGTCCGCGGCGTCGAGCATGTCGAACATGGAGTCCTGACCGGTGTCGGTGTTCCGCTTCGAGTCGACGTACTTGTCGACGGCCTCCTCGTGGATGGCGATGATCGCCTTCCGCTTGTGCTTCATGTCGTCGAAGGCGCCTGCTCGCGCCAGCGAGTCGATGAGGCGCTTGTTGCAGACCAGGGCCGGCACCTTCTCCATGAAGTCGTTGAAGTGCTCGTAGCGGCCCTTCTCCTTGCGAGCCTCGACGATCTTCTCGACCACGTTCGCGCCGACGTTGCGGACGGCGGTCAGCCCGAAGCGGATGTCGTTGCCGACGGGCGTGAAGTTCGCCGACGACTCGTTGACGTCGGGCGGCAGCACCTGGATCTTCATCCGGCGGCACTCGTTGAGGTAGATCGCGGACTTGTCCTTGTCGTCCTTGACCGAGGTCAGCAGGGCCGCCATGTACTCGGCGGGGAAGTTGGCCTTGAGGTAGGCGGTCCAGTAGGAGACCAGGCCGTACGCCGCGGAGTGGGCCTTGTTGAACGCGTAGTCGGAGAACGGCAGCAGGGTGTCCCACAGCGTCTTGATGGCGCCCGCGGAGTAGCCGCGCTCGGTCATGCCCGCGGAGAAGCCGGCGAACTGCTTGTCCAGCTCCTCCTTCTTCTTCTTGCCCATGGCGCGCCGCAGGATGTCGGCCTGGCCGAGCGTGTAGCCGGCGAGCTTCTGCGCGATCGCCATGACCTGCTCCTGGTAGACGATCAGGCCGTAGGTCTCGCCGAGCACGTCCTCCAAGGCCTCGGCGAGCTCCGGGTGCAGCGCCTCGACCGGCTCGCGGCCGGTCTTGCGGCGGGCGTACTTGTTGTGGGAGTCGGCGCCCATCGGTCCGGGGCGGTAGAGCGCGCCGACGGCGGAGATGTCCTCGAACGAGTCCGGACGCATGCTGCGCAGCAGGGCACGCATCGGGCCGCCGTCGAGCTGGAAGACGCCGAGGGTGTCGCCGCGCTGGAGGAGCTTGTACGTCGCCTCGTCGGTGAGCTCGAGCTCCTCGAGGACCACGGTCTCCCCGCGGTTGGCCTCGATGTTGCGCACCGCGTCGTCGAGGACGGTGAGGTTGCGCAGGCCGAGGAAGTCCATCTTGATCAGCCCGAGGGCCTCGCAGGTGGGGTAGTCGAACTGCGTGATCATCGCGCCGTCGGCCGGCCGCTTGAGCATCGGGATGATGTCGAGCAGCGGCTCGCTGGACATGATCACGCCGGCGGCGTGCACGCCCCACTGGCGCTTGAGGCCCTCGATGCCGATGGCGGTGTCGACGACGCGCTTGACGTCGTTGTCGGCGTCGTACAGCGCCCGGAACTCGCCGCCCTCGCCGAACCGCTTGTGCTCGGCGTTGAAGATCTCCTGGAGCGGGACGTCCTTGCCCATCACGGCGGCGGGCATCGCCTTGGTGATGCGGTCACCCATCGCGAACGGGTAGCCGAGGATCCGCGAGGAGTCCTTGACGGCCTGCTTGGCCTTGATGGTGCCGTAGGTGACGATCATCGAGACGCGGTCGTCGCCGTACTTGTCGCTGACGTAGCGGATGACCTCGCCGCGCCGGCGCTCGTCGAAGTCGATGTCGAAGTCGGGCATCGAGACGCGGTCGGGGTTGAGGAAGCGCTCGAAGATCAGGCCGTGGACCAGCGGGTCCAGGTCGGTGATGCGCATCGCGTAGGCGACCATCGAGCCGGCGCCTGAGCCGCGGCCGGGGCCGACCCGGATGCCGTTGTCCTTCGCCCAGTTGATGAAGTCGGCGACCACCAGGAAGTAGCCCGGAAAGCCCATCTGGGTGATGACGCCGACCTCGAAGTCGGCCTGCTTGCGCACGTCGTCGGGGATGCCGGCGGGGTAGCGGTAGTGCAGCCCCTTCTCGACCTCCTTGACCAGCCAGGAGTCCTCGTTCTCGCCCTCCGGGCAGGGGAACCGCGGCATGAAGGTGCCGTTGCCCTCGGTGAAGGAGACGTCGCAGCGCTCGGCGATCAGCAGGGTGTTGTCGCAGGCCTCGGGGAAGTCGCGCCACAGGTCGCGCATCTCCCGCGCGGACTTGATGTAGTAGCCGTCGCCGTTGAACGCGAACCGCTGCCCCGGGCCGTCACCGGCCGGGATGTCCATCGTGGAGCCGGAGTTGATGCAGAGCAGGTGCTCCTGGCTCTTGGCATCCTCCCTGTTGACGTAGTGCGAGTCGTTGGTCGCGAGCAGCGGGATCTCGAGGTCCTTGGCCAGGCGCAGCAGGCCGTCGCGGACCCGGCGCTCGATGTCGAGCCCGTGGTCCATCAGCTCGAGGAAGTAGTTGTCCTTGCCGAGGATGTCCTGGAAGTCGGCCGCCGTCTGGCGAGCGGCGTCGTACGCCCCGTGCCGGAGGTGGACCTGCACCTCGCCCGACGGGCACCCGGTCGTGCCGATGATGCCCTTGCCGTGCCGGGACAGCAGCTCGCGGTCCATCCGCGGGTGCTTGAAGAAGCCGTCGCGCCAGGCGCCCGTGGAGAGCCGGAAGAGGTTGTGCATGCCCTCGGTGCTCTCCGAGAGCAGGGTCATGTGGGTGTAGGCGCCACGGTTGGAGACGTCGTCAGGACCGCCGCCGTAGAAGTTGACGCCCTTGCGCTCGAAGCGCGAGATGTTGGGCGCGAAGTAGGCCTCGATGCCGATGATCGGCTTGACCCCGGCGTTCTTCGCCTTCTTGTAGAACTCGTAGGCGCCGAACACGTTGCCGTGGTCGGTCATCGCGATCGCGGGCATCCCCAGCTCCGCCGTACGGTCCGCCAGCGCGCCGAGGCGGGCCGCCCCGTCGAGCATCGAGTACTCGGTGTGGACATGGAGGTGGACGAAGGAGTCCTGGGAGCCTGAAGCCATCGGCGCGGGCCACTCCTCGGCTGGTCTGTACGGCGGTGTCGGGCGGGTCGTGCGGGCGTGCAAGAACGGGGCCACGATCACGTCGTGGCGGCGCCTTGGGGAAGGACGCCAGACTACGCGACCGCAGGGGACGATGGTGGCACCCACCGCCGACACCCGGTGGCGGCGGTGGGTGCGCAGCCTTCCGGACGCGTGACGGCGCTGCGTAGCCTCCGGGACGGGTCGACTGACCGGCGCTACGAGCCGGCGCCGGTCCACTCCACGCGGAGGTCGGGAGCGCGCTCCTCGTTCTCCGAGCCGTCGGTGTGCTCGCGCTCGACCAGTCCGTGGCGGGCGTAGAACGCACGGGCGGGCGCGTTCGTCTCGAAGACCCACAGGCTGAAGCCGGCCGGGCGCTGGGCCTTGACCACCTCGAGGAGGGCGGATCCGACCCCTTGGCCGGCGTACGCCGGGAGGACGTACAGGTCGTCGAGCCAGGTCTCGGTGAACCGGGCGTAGCCCACCGGCACGCCGTCCGTCTCCGCGACCCAGACGTCGTCCAGCTCCAGGCGTCCGGCCAGCCACGCGCCGACCTCGGCGTCGGTGTGGATGCCCGGCGGCATCGGCGCCGCGGCCCGCGAGGCGAGGTGCACGGTCGTCACCGCAGCGGCGTCGTCCGCGGTGGCCGGCCGCAGGGTCAGCTCAGTCGGCATCTCGGATGACCTCGAGCGCGTGCTCGAGGTCGGCGGGGTAGGTCGACTCGTACTCGACGTGCTCCCCCGTGTCCGGGTGCTCGAAGCCCAGGCGCATGGCGTGCAGCCACTGACGCTCGAGCCCGACCCGCTTGGCGAGCGTGGGGTCCGCGCCGTACGTGAGGTCACCGACGCACGGGTGCTTGAGCGCGGCCATGTGCACCCGGATCTGGTGGGTGCGGCCGGTCTCGAGGTGGACCTCGAGCAGGCTGGCGAAGCGGTGCGCCTCGAGGGTCTCGTAGTGGGTGACGCTGTGGCGGCCGTCCGCCATCACCGCGAACTTCCAGTCGGACTTCGGGTGCCGGCCGATCGGGGCGTCGATCGTGCCCTCGAGAGGATCGGGGTGGCCCTGCACGAGAGCGTGGTAGACCTTGTCGACCGTCCGGTCACGGAAGGCCTGCTTGAGCACCGAGTAGGCGTGCTCGGACTTGCAGATCACCATCACGCCGGACGTGCCCACGTCGAGCCGCTGCACGATGCCCTGGCGCTCGGAGGCGCCGCTGGTGGAGATCCGGAAGCCCGCGCCGGCGAGGTGCCCGACCACGGTCGGGCCGGACCAGCCGGGCGAGGGGTGCACGGCGACGCCGACGGGCTTGTCGATCACCACGATCGCGTCGTCGTCGTGGAGGATCCGGATGCCCTCCACGACCTCCGGGACGACCTCGAGCGGGTTGATCTCGACCGGGATGCGGACGTCGAGGACCGCGCCTGGGAGCACCCGGTCGCTCTTGGCGACGGAGGCCCCGTCGAGCTCCACGTGCCCGGCGGCGATCAGGTCGGCGGCGCGGGTGCGGGACAGCCCGAACAGGCGCGCCATGGCGGCGTCGACGCGCTCGCCGGCCATCGCCTCGGGGATCGTCAGGACCCGGTGGTCGGCCTGGCCGCTCACTCGGCACCCGTCCCGGGCTGGGCCTCGGGCGCGTGCGCGGCACGGGTGCCGTCGAGGCGTACGCCGCGGAACACCTGGATCAGGATGAGTCCGGCCGCGATGTCGATGCTGATGTCGGCGACGTTGAAGACCGGCCAGTGCGGCAGCATGAAGAAGTCGATGACGTGGCCGCGCAGCGGACCCGGCCCCCGCACGAGCCGGTCGGTGAGGTTGCCCGCGACACCGGCGAGCAGGAACCCGAAGGCGAAGGCCCAGCCGAGGCTGCCGATCCGGCGGGCGAAGTAGCAGATCACCACGATCGCGACGATCGCGAGGCAGCTGAACACCTGGGTGTAGCCGGTCCCGGTGCTGAACGCGGCGCCCGGGTTGCGGACCAGGTGGAGCACGAGCAGTTCACCGACGACCTGGACGTCCGGACGGTCGGTCAGTCGGTCGACGGCGATGATCTTGGAGACCACGTCCACGGCGTACATCGTGGCGGCGACCAGCCCGAAGACCGCCAGCAGGCGGGCCCGTGAGCTCCGGGGTCGGGCGGGTGGGTCTACCTCGTGGTCGCCGGTCAGCGACGCTCCTCGCGCTGCTTGCATGTCATGCACAGTGTGGCACGCGGGAAGGCCATGAGCCGCATCTTGCCGATGGGGTTGCCGCACGACTCACAGACCCCGTAGGTGCCGTCGTCGATGCGCGCGAGCGCCCGCTCGATCTGGGCCAGTTTGTCGCGCTCGCTGTTGAGCACCATCAGCTCGTGGTCGCGCTCGAAGCTGCTGGCGCCCACATCGGCCTGGTCCTGTCCGGCGCCGTCGCCGGAGTCGCGCATCAGGCCGTTGAGGTCGCTGTCGAGGCCCTCGACGACCTCGCGGCTGTGCGTGCGCTGCTCGTGCAGCTCGTCCAGCACCTCCTTGAGCTCGGCCTTCGTCCAGGCTGCCTCGCCGGCGCCGACGACGAGCGCGCTGGGCGCGGTCTTGCGGGCGGGCGCCTTCTTGGCGGGGGCCGCCTTCTTCGCGGGGGCTGCCTTCTTGGCGGGTACGGCCTTCGTCACGGGAGCTGCCTTCTTGGCGGGAGTGGCCTTCGTGGCCGGGGCGGCCTTCTTCACGGGCGTCTTCTTGGCCGGCGCTGCCTTCTTCACGGGCGTCTTCTTGGCCGGCGCTGCCTTCTTCGCGGGGGCTGCTTTCTTGACCGGGGCTGCCTTCTTCGCGGGGGCCGCCTTCTTCGCGGGAGCTGCCTTCTTGATCGGGGCTGCCTTCTTCGCGGGGGCTGCCTTCTTCGCGGGGGCTGCCTTCTTGACCGGCGCTGCCTTCTTCGCGGGAGCCGCCTTCTTGACCGGAGCCGCCTTCTTCGCCGGCGCTGCCTTCTTCGCGGTCGAGCTGGAGCTCGTGGTCGCCGCCGCCTTCGCGGGCGCCCGCCGGGACATCACGGTGCGGGCTGCTGCCTTCGCCGTACCGGCGATCGACTTCCTCGTGGAGCGTGCCATGAGCGGGCCTCCTCGGCCGTTCGAGCGCCTGTGGTTCGTGCCACAGTGGGTGCAGGGAGGGTAGCCGCTGACCGGTGGCCGCTCCAATCCGCCGCACCGTAGACGACGACACCGGCCGTCCCCGAGGGAACGGCCGGTGTCGAGGTGGATCGGATCAGGCGTCGTCCTCGCCGAGGATCGAGCGCAGGCGCTTGGGCGCCGGCGCCTCGTCACCGCCGGAGGCCGGGGCCTCCGAGCCGGTGTTGAGCGACTCGAGCTGCTGGCTGAAGTAGCTCTTCAGCCGGGAGCGGTACTCGCGCTCGAACGACCGCAGGTTCTCGACCTCGCCGTTGAGCTTGTCGCGCTCCTTCTCGAGATCGCCGAACATCTGCCGGCGACGCTCGGCCGTCTCGGAGTCGAGCATCTGCGCACGCGTGCGAGCGTCGGCCTCGAGCCGGTCGGCCTTGGTACGGGACTCCACGTCGAGACGCTCGGACTTGGTCCGGGCCTCGGCGATGATCTTGTCCGCTTCGTTCTTCGCTTCCTCGACCAGCTCGTCGGCGTTGCGAGTCGCGATCTCGAGCAGTCGCGCAGCCGCGTTGGAGGCCTGCGGGACCGTCTCGACCCGGATCGTCTCCACCGGCGTCGCAGCGACGACCGGCTCGGGCGTCGGAACCGGCGTGGGCTCCGGCTCGGGCTCGGGCGTCTTCTCGACCACGGGCTGGGGCGCTGCGGGCGCCGGAGCACCGGACTGCGCGGCGGTGAGCTTCGACCTGAGGTCGTCGTTCTCCTTCGTGAGCCGCGCGAGCTCTGCCTCCACCTCGTCGAGGAACTGATCGACCTCACCCATGTCGTAGCCCTCGCGGAGCCGGACGGGAGTAAAGCGCTTGTTGCTCACGTCCTCAGGCGTCAGCGGCATGACCTCACCCATTCATTCTCGTCGAGTAACTGTCCGTCGAACAATAGCGCCTGTGCTGGTCACCGAAGCATCCAGCACCGCGCGTCCCAGGTCAGCCGAAGAAGATCTGCCGGTTGACCTGGAGCAGTACATAAGCAGCGATCATCACGATCAGGAAGCTCAGGTCGAGCGTGACGCTACCGATACGCAGCGGCGGGATGACCCGCCGCAGCGCCTTGATCGGCGGGTCCGTGATCGAGTAGACGACCTCGAGCGCGACCAGCAGGACCCCGCCAGGGGTCCAGGAGCGCGCAAAGATCTGCACCCAGTCCACGACGAAGCGGATCCACAGGAGCGCGATAAAGAACCACAGCAGCCCCTCGATGAGGCCTCCGGCAACTTCCACGTACGACGCGTCCTAGCTTTGGTTGAAGAACCCGCCCTCGGCGATGCGCTGCTTGTCCTCGGCAGCGACCGAGACGTTGGGCGGTGAGAGCAGGAAGACCTTGTTGGTGACGCGCTCGATGGTGCCACGGGTGGCAAAGACGAGTCCTGCCGCGAAGTCCACCAAGCGCTTGGCGTCAGTGTCGTCCATGTCGGACAGGTTCATGATCACCGGGGTGCCGTCGCGGAAGTTCTCACCGACCGTGCGCGCCTCGTTGTAGGTGCGCGGGTGCAGCGTCGTGATCCGGGACAGCTCGGCCACGACCCCGACCGGGCCGGGCGTCGTACGCCGCCGCTCGGACAGGTCGGCGACCGGAGCCGACCGACCCTCCCGCTTCACGGGTCGCGCTGAGACCGGCATCGTCTCCTGGGTGTCGTACTCGCCCTCGTAGGACCCGTACTCGTCGTCGTACCGACCGGTGTCCTCGAGCAGGCCGAGGTACTCGCCGATCCTGCGCATTCCGCCGCTCATGACCTGTGTCCTCCGGTACTCCGCACCCGTTGCAGGGCGCACTCTTGGTAGTTGGACCCTACTTGAACTGAGGCCTCGAACCGAGAACCGCGGACCCGACACGCACGTGTGTCGCGCCGGCCCGGACGGCGTGCTCGAGATCGCCGCTCATCCCGGCCGAGAGCCAGGTGGCGTCCGGCCGCTCGGTGAGGAAATCACGCTGGATCGCGGCGAGCCGGTCGAAGGCCGCCGCGGGCTCCTCCCCGAGGGGAGCGACCGCCATCAGGCCGCGCAGCCGCAGCAGGCCTGCCTCCTCGACCGCGGCCGCGAGCGCCGGCAGGTCGCCGGGGTCGGCACCGGCCCGGCCGTCGCGTCCGGGCGGGTCGAGGCTGACCTGGAGCAGCACGTCGATGGCGTGCGACCGCGTGTGCGCGCCGGCCGCGAGCGGACGCACCAGCTTGGCGCGGTCCACGGACTCGACGACGTCGGCGTACGCCGCCACGGCGGCCGCCTTGTTGCTCTGGAGCCCGCCGATGAAGTGCCAGGCGAGGTCGAGGTCGGCGCACTCGGCGGCCTTGGCCTCGGCCTCCTGGTGGCGGTTCTCCCCCACGTCGGTGACGCCGAGGTCGGCGAGCAGCCGGACGTCGCTGGCGGGGAAGAACTTGGTCACCACCACCAGCCGGACGTCGTCGTCGGGGCGCCCGGCATCGGCGCAGGCGCCGGCGATCCGCTCCCGGACGGTCGCGAGGTTGGCGGCGAGCTCGTCGCGGCGGCCGCTCACGGGCTTCTCCACACGACGCCGGCCAGTCTCCCGGCCGCGGCGCCGTCGCGCCGGTAGGAGTGCAGGGACTCGTCCTCGCGCGTGCAGCCGCCGACCTCGGTCACGGCGACCCCCGCCGCCTCCAGCTGCGCGACGACGCCGGCCCCCAGGTCGAGCGCCGGCGTGCCCCAGCTCGTGGTCGCGCTGGTCGCGGGCACGACCGCGGCGACCTCGGCGCGCAGCTCCTCCGGCACCTCGTAGCAGGCACCGCAGATGTGCGGCCCGACCCACGCACGCACCCCGGTCGACCCGAGCGCGCACATGCTGTCGAGCGCAGCGGTCACGACGCCACGGCGTACGCCCTCGCGGCCGGCGTGGACGGCCCCGATCAGTCCGTCGTCCGCGACCAGCAGCACCGGGACGCAGTCGGCGGCCCGGGCCAGCAGCGCGACCCCGGGCCGGGCGGTCAGCAGCCCGTCGGCGTGCGGCCGCTCGTCGCCGGCGTCCTCGACGAGCACCACGTCGGTCCCGTGGACCTGGTGCATGAGGTACGGCGTCGCGCCGGTCGCCGTCGCCACCTCGGCGAGCGCTGCGTCGCGGGCCGCGGGCTCGGCCAGGTCGCCCAGGTCGAGGCGCCGGTCCGTGAACGCGACCGAGACCGTGCCGGTGGTCACCGGCACGGTCTCGCTGAAGAAGAAGGTCACTTCAGGAAGTCGGGGATGTCCAGGTCGTCGTCGTCGAACTGCACCTGGGTCGGCGCCGGCCGAGGTGCGGACGGCTGGGCGGCCTGCGGGGTGGAGGACGGGCGCGCCGCCGGGGCGGCGTTGGCCGGGACCGGCGCCTTCTCGGCGGGAGCCGACGCGGGCTTGGGCTCCTGCGCCGGCGTACGGCGCAGCACGTTGCCCTCGTCGCGACGCTTCGGCATGCCGCCGTCGAAGCCGGCCGCGATGACGGTGACCCGGACCTCGTCGCCGAGCGCGTCGTCGATGGTGGCACCGAAGATGATGTTGGCCTCGGGGTGCACGGCGTCGGCGACCAGCGCGGCCGCCTCGTTGATCTCGAAGAGGCCGAGGTCGGAGCCGCCGGCGATCGAGAGCAGCACGCCGTGGGCGCCGTCGATGCTCGCCTCAAGCAGCGGGCTGGAGACGGCCATCTCCGCGGCCTGGACCGAGCGGTCGTCGCCCCGGGCCGAGCCGATGCCCATCAGTGCCGAGCCGGCGTTGGCCATGACCGACTTGACGTCGGCGAAGTCGAGGTTGATCAGGCCGGGGGTGGTGATCAGGTCGGTGATGCCGGAGACACCCTGCAGCAGCACCTGGTCGGCCTGCTTGAAGGCGTCGAGGACCGACACGTTGCGGTCGCTGATCGAGAGCAGGCGGTCGTTGGGGATCACGATGAGGGTGTCGACCTCCTCGCGGAGCTGCGCGATGCCCTCCTCGGCGGAGTTGGCGCGGCGACGACCCTCGAACGCGAACGGCCGGGTGACGACGCCGATGGTCAGCGCACCCAGCGACCGCGCGATCCGGGCGACGATCGGGGCGCCACCGGTGCCGGTGCCACCACCCTCGCCCGCGGTCACGAACACCATGTCGGCGCCCTTGATGACCTCTTCGATCTCGTCGGAGTGGTCCTCGGCCGCGCGCGCACCCACCTCGGGGTTGGCGCCGGCGCCGAGGCCGCGGGTGAGCTCGCGACCGATGTCGAGCTTGACGTCGGCGTCGCTCATGAGGAGTGCCTGCGCGTCGGTGTTGATCGCGATGAACTCGACGCCCTTGAGTCCGACCTCGATCATCCGGTTGACGGCGTTGACACCACCACCACCGATACCGACGACCTTGATGATGGCCAGGTAGTTCTGTGCTGCTGCCACGGCGACTTCGCCTCTCGCTGCTCGATGGATGCTGCTGGTCGTGTGCTGCTGTCCGGTGCTGCTGCCCGGGGAAGCTGGTCCGGCGTGTCCCTCAACTCTGACCCTCAGCCTGAGGGTTATAGTTATGTCAACCTCGCCGTGGTCACGACAGTAGGCACCGGCGGCACCCAGATCGTGGCGACACGCCCACGTCCGACGGGGTTGTCGGGTGAATCCCGCACGACACGCCGATCGACCCCGGCGTGTCGCGCGGGTTTCACCGGGCAGCCGGTGAAACCCGCGCTCCCCTACGGCTTCGTCGTCGGCTGCCCGGGCACGCTGACGTCGTAGTGCTGGGCCTTGACGGCGGTGAGCAGGTCGGCGAGGACGGCGGCCTTCTGCTCGGACTCCTCCGCGCTCCCCCACTCGACCTCGCGGCCGTCGCGCAGCTCGAGGGAGATCTCGTCGATGGTCTTGACGTCGACGTGGTCGACCTTGACGGCGAGGCTCTTGGGGAGCGTGGCGACGACCAGCGCCCCCTCGCGCAGCGCCTCGGTGCCGGTGTTGGCGGAGGTCGTCACCCGGGGCAGGTCGGCGGGCGCCCTGGCGTAGTCACGGAAGACGACGCCCTCGGCGTCCATGCCGCGCAGCTGGTCGCCGATCTGGACGACGGCCACCGGCTCGCGCTCGACGATCGCGATCCGGACCTTGTCCGGCCACTGCCGGGTCACGTCGGCGGACTTCACGGCCGCCAGCGACTCCACGCGCGTGCGGATCCGGTCCAGGTCGACGCGGGCGAGCGGGTCACCCTCCGGTACGGCGGCGGCGCGCTCGATCTCCGCGGGACGCAGGTGCTCGGTGCCGGTGATCTGGACGCCCTGCACCGCCAGGAAGGAGGAGAAGAAGACCAGCCAGATGCCGCCCACCAGCAGGCCGACGAGAAGCGCCACGGCCAGGACCGGCTTCCAGGCCAGCCAGCGGCGGGCCCACTGACGGCGCGCGAACCGGCGCCGGCTGCGCAGCACGGCCGGGTCGGGAGCGGGCACGTCGTGGTCGGGGGCGAGCGCGTCGAAGCCCTGGGTCGCGTCGGGGTCGCCCGACTGCGTGGTCCGTCTAGCCATCGGCAGACCCACCGGCGAGCAGGTCCAGCACCCGCGGGGCGATCTCGGTGACGGTCCCTGCGCCGAGGGTCAGGACCAGGTCGCCCGGGCGGGCGCGGGCGACCAGCTCGCCGGCGACCGCGTCGAAGTCCGCGACGAACGCCACCCGCTCCGCAGGGAGAGGTACGGCGTCGGCGACCAGCGCGCCGGTCACGGCCGGGTCGGCGTCCTCGCGCGCGAGGTAGACGTCGAGGACGACCACCTCGTCGGCCGCGCCGAGCGCCTCGCCCATCGCCGTGCCGAAGATGCGGGTGCGGGAGACCAGGTGGGGCTGGAAGGCGACGACCACGCGGCCCTCCCCCGCGACCGCGCGGGCCGCGGCCAGGTCGCCGGCGATCTCGGTGGGGTGGTGTGCGTAGCTGTCGTAGACACGCACCCCTCCGACCTCGCCCTTGCGCTCCATCCGGCGCTTGGTGCCGGTGTAGGACACCAGGCCGCGGACCAGGTCGTCCTCGGCGAAGCCCAGCTCGCGCCCGGCGGCCAGCGCGGCGAGCGCGTCGGCCAGGTAGTGCTCCCCCGGCGACCACAGCGTGACGCCGGCCAGCGCACCCGGCTCGCGCGCGGAGACCGTGACGACCCGGCGCCCGGCCGCCCGGTGCCGCTCGGCCAAGGCCGCGGCACCCGGGTCGTCGACCACGCACACCAGGAAGCCGTCGGGGTCGAGGGTGTCGGCGAACTCGTCGAAGGCCGCGACGTACGCCGCCTCCGTGCCCCAGTTGTCCAGGTGGTCGGCCTCGACGTTGGTGACGATCGCGGCGTACGGCGAGTAGTGCAGGAAGGCGCCGTCGCTCTCGTCGGCCTCGGCCACGAAGAGGTCACCGGAGCCCGCTGCCGCGTTGACCCCGGTCGCCGCGAGATCGCCACCGATGGCGTACGTCGGGTCGGCGCCGGCCGCCTGCAGCGCGATCGTGAGGAGGGAGGTCGTCGTCGTCTTGCCGTGGGTGCCCGCCACGGCCATCACCCGGCGGTCGGCCATCACCGCGGCGAGCGCGGCCGAGCGCGGCAGGATGCGGAGGCCCTGGTGGACGGCCTCGACGTACTCGGGGTTGTCCTCGCGCACAGCGGTGGACACGACGAGCGTGTCGACGTCGTGCACCTGGTCGGCCGCGTGGCCGAGGTGGACGGTCGCGCCGAGGTCGCGCAGGGCCTGCAGCGTCGGGGAGTCCGTGCCGTCGCTGCCGCTGACGGCGACGCCGCGGGCGAGCATGATCCGGGCGATGCCGGAGAGCCCCGCGCCGCCGATGCCGACGAAGTGCACGCGGCCGAGCTGCCCGACGGGCAGCAGCTCATCCGGGACGGGCACCTTCACGGGCGCGCCGCCTCGAACACCATCCGGGCCAGCTTCTCGTCGGCGTCGCGCGGGACCAGCGCCGAGGCGGCGGCGCCCATCGCGGCCAGCCGCTCGGGGTCGGTGGCCAGCGCCGGCACGGTCCGCGCGACCCAGTCGGCGGTGAGGTCGGCGTCGGTCACCAGGAGCGCGCCGCCGGCCTCGACGATCGGCCGGGCGTTCTGGCGCTGCTCGCCGTTGCCGATCGGCAGCGGCACGAAGATCGCCGGGAGGCCGACGGCCGCGGCCTCGGTCACGCTGCTCGCGCCGGCGCGGCACACCACGAGGTCGGCGGCGGCGTAGGCGAGGTCCATCCGGTCGACGAAGTTGACGACGACGTACGGGACGTCGCCCGTCTCGGGTGCGGCGTCGCCCTGCGGGCCGACCACGTGCAGCACCTGCACCCCCGCCGCCGCCAGGGCGGCGGCAGCGCCGGAGACCGACTGGTTGAGCTTGCGAGCTCCCTGCGAGCCACCGGTGACCAGCAGCGTCGGCCGGTCCGGGTCCAGGCCGAAGAACTCCCGCGCCTCGGCCCTCAACGCCGCCCGGTCGAGGCCCGAGATCATCGTCCGGATCGGCAGGCCGACGTACTCCGCCTTCGGCAGCGGGGTGTCGGGGAAGCTCACCGCGACGCGCTGCGCCACCCGGGCGCCCGCCTTGTTGGCCAGGCCCGGGACAGCGTTCTGCTCGTGCACCAGGAGCGGCAGCTTGCGGCGCCGGGCCGCGAGGTAGGCCGGCATCGAGACGTAGCCGCCGTAGCCGACCACGACGTCGGGCCGGACCCGGTCGAAGACCGCGAGCGTCTCCGTGACGGCCGCCCGGAGCCGCAGCGGCACCTTGAAGAAGTCGGCGTTGGGCTTGCGCGGCAGCGGGACCGGCGGGATCAGCTCGAGCGGGTAGCCCGCCTCGGGGACCACCCTGTTCTCGAGGCCGCGGGGCGTGCCGAGACAGGTGATCTCGACCTCGATGCCGAGGTCCGGGGCGAGCCGTCGGATCGCGTCGGCGGTGGCGAGCAGGGGCGAGGTGTGTCCGGCGGTGCCACCGCCGGCGAGGAGTACGCGCATCGCGGACAAGACTAGTGAGCGGACCGACCGGCCGAGAGGCCGGCCGACCGGGCCTTCTTGCGCTGGGCCAGCGCGCGGGCGGCCTCCGGCTCGCGGCGGGCGAAGCCGATCAGCAGGCCGAGCGCGACCAGCGACGGCACGAGCGCGGAGCCGCCGTACGAGACCAGCGGCAGCGGGATGCCGATGACGGGCAGCAGGGTGAGCACCATGCCGACGTTGAGGATCATCTGGCCGAGCAGCCAGGCCACGATGCCGAAGGTCAGGTAGCGCACGAACGGGTCGACCGTGTGGGTCGCGACGCGGATCGCGGCGTACGCGATCGTCAGGAAGAGGCCGATCACGAGCAGGGTGCCGACCAGGCCGAGCTCCTCGCCGAGCACGGCGAAGATGAAGTCGGTGTGGGCCTCGGGCAGGTCGCCCCACTTCTGCTGGCTGGCGCCGATGCCCTGCCCGAAGACGCCGCCGGACGAGAGCGCGTAGAGACCGTGGGCCGGCTGCCAGCCGGCGTGCTCGAAGTCCTTGAACGGGTCGGTGAAGGTCTTCATCCGGTCGAGGCGGTGCTGGCTGGTCGTCGCGAGGTAGAGCGCCACGACGCCGCTGATCACCAGGGCCGTGGTGAACAGCCGGCCGGGCGCGCCGACCACCCACAGCATCGCGAGCAGGATCGCGACGATGACCAGGGCGGTGCCGAGGTCCTTGCCGAGCATCACCAGCACGATCACCAGCCCGATCCCCAGCACCACCGGGAAGAACAGCTCGTGCATGCTGTGGAGCCGCTTCTCCTTGCGGGCGTAGATGTGCGCGGACCACAGCACGATCGCGAGCTTGGCCACCTCGGCGGGCTGGATCTGGACCGGGCCCAGCCCGAGCCAGTTGGTGTTGCCGTTGACCTCGACGCCGAGGCCGGGCACCCGGATCAGCGCGAGCAGCACGATCGCGAGCAGGATCGCCGGCCACGCGAACCGGCGGACGACGCCCAGCGGCAGCCGCGAGGCCACCCAGGCGCACGGGATGCCGATCGCGACCCACATCAGCTGGCGGGTGACGACGGCGTAGGAGTTGCCGTCGTTCTTCTCGTACGAGTACACGCTGGACGCGCTGAGCACCATGATCAGGCCGATGGTGAGCAGCAGCGCGGAGGTGCCGAGCAGCAGGTAGTAGGCCGTGAGCGGCCGGTCGAGCGCGTCGCGGGCGACGGCGTACCAGTGCCGGATCGCCGACGGGCGCCGGTCGGTCCGGTGAGGTGCGTCGTCGAGGGGGTTCGCGGTGGTCATCGCGGTCCCTCCCGGTCGGTGGCTAGGCGGCTACGGCGTACGGCGTCGGCGCAGTCGGCTCCAGTCTCGTCCGCGAGGAGCGCCAGGCCGGGAACATCCAGGGGCGTGTCGCGAAAGCGACGGGATCGACGTTCAGGCGCTCTCGGGCCGGAAGGCCCGCAGCCCGTCGCGCACCGCGGCCTGAGTGACGCCGTGCGCCCGGGCCAGGGCGGCGGCCGCCAGCGCGTGGGCGACGAAGGCGGGCTCCGGCGACGCCAGGTCGGCGATCGTGCACAGCTCGGCGGCACTGTTGTCGCGCTGCTCGATGAAGGCGCGGTCGGCCAGGATGTCCTCGACCAGGCCGACCATGCCGACGGCGGGCATGCCGAGGGTGAAGCCGATCGCGCGGGCGCCCTCGACGACGTCCGCCTCGCGCACGAGCCGCTCGGTCTCGGGGTCGGCGACGTTGTAGACGCAGGCCCGCTGCACCTGCTCGTAGACGCGCCCGCGCTCGGCGGCGTCGTCCTCGGCGGCGAGCACGGCGGCCGACTCGGCGCTCATCGAGCCGGTGTGGCGCAGCTGGGAGCCGGAGAGCCCGACCGCGAGCACGTCGTAGGGCTCGGGGTCCATGACCGCCTCGACGATCGGCAGCCCGGCCTGGCCGACGGCGATGCTGCGCCTGCCCGCCGCCCGCAGGATCGCGTCGAGCATCTGCACCGTCGTGGTCGTGCCGTCGGAGCCGGTCACGCACAGCCAGGGCGTGTCGTGCTGGGGGTCGCGCAACCGCCACGCCAGCTCGACCTCACCCCACACCGGGACACCACGGGCGACCGCCTGGGCGAGCAGCGGCGTGGTCGGCCCGGGCGAGACGACCAGCAGGTCGACGTCGTCGGGCAGGGTCGCGGTGGCGCCGGGACCGAGGCGTACGTCGGCGCCGAGCACCTCGAGCAGCTCGGCCTTCTCGGCCCGGTCGCCAGCGTCGGACTCGTCGAGCGCGACGACGTGGGCGCCGAGGTGGTTGAGGTTGTCGGCCGCGGCGAAGCCGGACGCGCCGAAGCCCGCCACGACCGCGCGGACGCCCTCCCAGGAGTCGTGGCGACCGAGACCGTCCGGCGTCACAGCGGGGTGCTCACAGCCGTGCGACCCACTCGGCGTAGAAGATGCCGAGGCCGCCGGCGACGCAGAGCCCGGTGATGATCCAGAACCGGATCACGACCGTGACCTGCTCCCAGCCGAGCATCTCGAAGTGGTGGTGCAGGGGCGCCATCCGGAAGATCCGTTTGCCCTTGGTGAGCTTGAAGTAGCCGACCTGCAGCATCACCGACAGCGTCTCGACGAGGAACAGGCCGCCGAGGATGACCAGCAGCAGCTCGGTGCGGGTCAGGATCGCGAGGCCGGCGAGCGCGCCGCCGAGCGACAGCGACCCGGTGTCGCCCATGAAGATCGAGGCGGGCGAGGCGTTCCACCACAGGAAGCCGAAGCAGGCGCCGGTCAGCGCCGCCGAGACGATCGCGAGGTCGAGCGGGTCCCGGACGTCGTAGCAGGACGTCGTCGGCGTCGGGCCGCAGAGCTGGTTGCTCTGCCAGATGTTCACGATCATGTACGCCGCGAACACCATCGTGCAGGCCCCGGTGGCGAGGCCGTCGAGGCCGTCGGTGAGGTTCACGCCGTTGCTGGTGGCGACGATGATCAGCCAGATCAGCAGGACCGCGAGGAGCATCGGCAGCGCCAGCCAGCTGATGTCGCGGAGGAAGGAGATCTTCTCCGAGGCGGGCGTGACACCGTCGCCGTCCTCGAGCCACGGCGAGAGGGCCAGCGCACCGAAGACCACGGCAATGACCGTCTGGCCGATCATCTTGGCCTTGCTGCGCAGGCCGAGGCTGCGTTGCTTGGAGATCTTGATGTAGTCGTCGAGGAAGCCGACCAGGCCCATCCCGACGAAGAGGAAGAGCAGCAGCAGCGCCGACGCCGACGGCGGCGTCTGCGTGATCAGCAGCGAGCCGAAGTAGCCGACGACGGTCGCGAGGATGATGACGACCCCGCCCATCGTGGGCGTGCCGCGCTTGGTGTGGTGGCTGGTCGGTCCGTCGTCGCGGATCTCCTGGCCGTAGCCCCACTTCGTGAACAGGTTGATCGCCACCCGGGTACCGAGCAGCGAGAACAGCAGGGCGAGACCGCCCCCGAAGAGAATGGCTCTCACGGCGTGCTCGTCCCTCCCTCCAGGTCCTGGACGACCAGCTCTTCAGCGATCACCCACAGCGCGACGCCGTTCGACGCCTTGACGAGGACGACGTCCCCGGCCGCGACATTCTCCCGTACCCAGTCCTGTGCCTCGTCGCGCCCCGCCGTGACGATCGCCTCACCGTCCCAGGCCGGGTCGGCGGTGCGGAGGCCGTCGACGATGCCGCGGGCGGCGTCTCCGACCACCACGACCACGTCGATCCCGAGCGCTGCGGCGGCGGCGCCGACCTCCACGTGCCCGGCATACGCACTGTCGCCGAGCTCACGCATCTCGCCGAGGACCGCGACCGTACGCCGCCCACGCCGACGCCCGATCACCGCCAGCGCCTCGATCGCGGCCGTGGTCGAGGCGGGGTTGGCGTTGTAGGAGTCGTTGATCACGACGAGGCCGTCGGCGCGCTCGTGGACCTCCATCCGCTTCGGGGACGACTCGGCAGCGGAGCTGAGCCCGGTCGACACCTGCTCGAGCGGGAGGCCCACGGCGAGCGCCATGGCCGCGGCGGCCAGGGCGTTCTCGACCTGGTGCGCGCCGCTGTGCCGCAAGGTCACCGGCTGCCACTCCCCGGCGTGGCCGAGCTGGAAGGACGGCCGGTCGAGGTCGTCGACCTCGACGTCGCGGGCGGAGACGTCGCCGCCGCGGCCGAAGGTCAGGATGCGGGCGTCGGTCCGGCCGGCCATCGCGGCGACCAGGTCGTCCGCGGCGTTGAGCACGGCCACCCCGTCGGCCGGCAGCGCCTCGACGATCTCGCCCTTGGCCCGCGCGATCGCCTCGCGCGACCCGAACTCGCCGATGTGCGCGGTGCCGACGTTGACCACCGTCGACACCTGCGGCGGCGCGATCTCGCAGAGGTAGGCGATGTGGCCGACGCCGCGGGCGCCCATCTCCACGACGAGGTAGCGGGTGTGGGCGTCGGCGGCGAGCACGGTCAGTGGGACGCCCAGCTCGTTGTTGTGGTTGCCGAGGGTCGCGACGGTGGTGCCCTCGGTGGCGAGCAGCTGGGCGAGGTAGTCCTTGGTGCCGGTCTTGCCCTGCGATCCGGTCAGCGCCAGCACCGTGGCGTCCAGCCGGTCGACCACGTGCCGCGCGAGCCGGCCCAGCGCGACCACCGCGTCGTCGACGACGACGGTCGGCGCGCCGGTCGGGCGGCTGCCCAGCACCGCGTGGGCACCGTCGGCGTAGTCGTGGCCGTCGACGCGCTCGCCGACCACGGCGACGAAGAGCCCGTCGACGACGGCCGCGCGGTTGTCGACGTACGCCGGTCCGCTGACGACGACGTCGGCGACGTCCGGGCTGACCGTCCCGTCCACGGCGGCCGCGATCTCCTGCAGGGTCATCGGGATCATCCGAGTGCCTCGCGAACGACCTCGCGGTCGTCGAAGGGGTGCACCACGCCGTTGATCTCCTGCCCTGTCTCGTGTCCCTTGCCCGCGACCAGCACGATGTCGCCGGGCTCCGCCCGACGCAGCGCCTCCCGGATCGCCTCCCGGCGGTCGCCGACCTCGAGCACCTCGGCGGCCGGGTCCGTCACGCCGGCCAGCATCGCGGCGCGGATCGCCGCCGGGTCCTCGGTCCGCGGGTTGTCGTCGGTGACGACGAGGACGTCGGCCAGCCGGGCCGCGATCTCGGCCATGATCGGCCGCTTGCCGGGGTCACGGTCGCCGCCGGCCCCGAGCACCACGATCACCCGGCCCGCGGTGAGCGGACGGAGCGTGCCGATCGCCGCCGCGACCGCGTCCGGCTTGTGGGCGTAGTCGACGACCACCACGAAGTCCTGGCCGGCGTCCACCCGCTCGAGCCGGCCGGGGACGCCCCCGCCGTCGGCGATGCCGGCGGCGACACGGACCGGGTCGAGCCCGGCCTCCCCCGCCGCGGCGACCGCAGCCAGGGTGTTGGAGACGTTGAAGTCGCCCGGCAGCGGGCAGCCGGCCGCGATCCGGTCGCCGGTGGGCGTGGTGATGACGAACGTCGACCCGACGGCCGTCAGCTCGACGTCGGAGACCCGCCAGTCGGCGTCGGCGCCCTCGCTCGAGAAGGTGCGCAGCGGGACCGTGGCTCGCTCCAGCAGCAGCCGCCCGTGCTCGTCGTCGACGTTGACCAGCCCCAGCCGGGCGCGCTCCGGGGTGAAGAGCGACGCCTTGGCGTCGAAGTAGTCGTCGACGTCGCGGTGGAAGTCGAGGTGGTCGCGACCCAGGTTGAGGAAGACGGCGACGTCGAAGACCACCCCGTCGACCCGGCCCATCACCAGCGCATGGCTGGAGACCTCCATCGCGCAGACCTCGACGTCGCGCTCTCGCATCATCGCGAAGAGCCCGTGCAGATCGGGCGCCTCGGGCGTCGTGAGGGACGTCTTCACGTCCACCCCACCGACCCGGGTGCCGACGGTGCCGATCACGGCGGCGCGGATCCCGGCGAGCTCCAGGCCGCTCTCGGCGAGCCGGGTGGTGGTGGTCTTGCCCTGGGTGCCGGTGACCCCGATCATCCGCATCCCGGCGGCGGGGTCGCCGTACACCCGGGCGGCCAGGCGCCCGAGCACCGCACGCGGGTGGTCGACCACGACCAGGGGTACGTCGACCGCGGCCAGGTCGGCGCCGGCCTCGTCGGTGAGCAGCGCGACCGCACCCGAGGCGACCGCCGCCTGCGCGAACTCGGCTCCGTGCCGGCGCGCGCCGGGCAGCGCGGCGTACAGGTCGCCCGGGAGGATCCGCTGCGAGCTGAGTGAGATGCCGGTGACGGTGGGATCGAGGGGTCCGTCGGGGGCGCCCACCACGTCGGCACCCAACCAGGCGGCGAGGGCCGTGAGAGGGGTGTGCGCAGGCTTCGCGGGCCGGGTCGCGGCCACCTCGTCGTCGCTCACCACGTGAACCTATCGCTGCGCGACCGTCACCACTCGACGGGGAGGCGCGAGGGCTGGGTCCCGGTCGGCGGGACACCGTAGCGGCGCAGCGCGTAGCTCATGATCTTCGAGAACGCCGGTCCGGCGACCGAGCCGCCACCGCCGCCGTTGGACGGGTTCTGCACGACGACGTAGATGGTGAACTTCGGGTCGTCGGCCGGCGCGAAGCCCGCGAAGGAGACCGTGTCCGTGCCGTCGTAGCAGCCGCACTCGGCGCCGACGCGCTGCGCCGTACCGGTCTTGCCGGCGACCCGGTAGCCCGGCACCGCGGCGCCCGGCGCCACGCCCACCTCGGGGTCGATGACGCGCTCCATCATCAGCATGGTCTGGTGCGCGGCCTTCGCGCTGACGACCCGCTCGCGGGTGGCGTGGTCGGTGCCGACGGACTGGCCGTCGTCGGTGGTCGCGGAGCCCTGGATCACGCTGGGCGAGATCCGCACGCCGCCGTTGGCGATCGTGTTGACCGCCGCCGCCATCTGCACCCCGTTGACGGACACGGACTGGCCGAAGGCGATGCGGTCCTGCATCTGGTGGGTCCAGGTGCTGCCGTCCGGCAGCAGGCCCTGGGTCTCGCCGCGGACGCCGATGTTGGTGCGCTGGCCGAGACCGAACTTCTTGAGGTAGGCGTCGAGCTGCCCCTGCTTGAACTTGTCGGCCGCGAGGACGGTGCCGATGTTGGAGGACTTCGCGATCACGCCGGCGAGGGTCAGGCGGATGTCGCCGTGCGGGAACCAGTCGTTGATCGGACGGTCCTCGCGGCGCAGCTGCGGCGGCACCGCGATCTTGGTGCGCGGCGAGATGACGCCGAGGTCGATCAGCGAGCTGACGGTCAGCACCTTCTCGACCGAGCCGGGCTCGTAGACGTCCTGCAGCGCGCGGGAGCCCAGGTCGGCCTTCGGCGAGGCGGTCGGGTCGTTGGCGTCGTACGTCGGGTCGTCGGCGACCGCCAGCAGGCCACCGCTGCGGGTGTCCATCACGATCGCGAAGCCGGACTCGGCGCCGGAGTCCTCCACGGCCTGCCGCACCACCCGCTGGGCGTACCACTGCAGGTCGAGGTCGAGCGTGGTCTTGAGGTCCTTGCCGTCGCGCGGCTTGGTCACGGTGCTCTCGCCGAGCGGGATCCGGTTGCCGCCGCCGACCTCGTAGGTCGACGACCCGTCCTTGCCGGAGAGGGACTTGTCGAAGGTGCGCTCGAAGCCGGCCAGCGGCTCGTCGGTGCCGATGAAGCCGACCAGGTTGGCCGCGACGTCGCCAGCGGGGTAGTCACGCACCGGGTCGCGCAGGGTGCTGAGCCCCTTGAACTTGTGCGCCTTCGCCTCGGCGAGGACCTCGGTGGCGATCGTGGACGGGACCCGGCGGGCGATGTACTCGAACCGGCTGTCGGCGCGCAGCTTCTTCAGCGTCGAGGCGTAGTCGACGTCGAGCTTCTTGTAGAGGAAGGACGCCAGCGCGGCCGCCTTCTCCGAGGTCAGGGCGGGGTCGGCGATCACCATCATGCCGTCGACGGAGTCGGCGAGCGGCTCACCGTTGCGGTCGAGGATGTCGCCGCGCTCGGCGGGCAGCACGACGTCACGCAGGTTCTCGGCGGTCGCCATCTGCGCGTACGAGTTGGGGTCGAGCCCCTGCAGCTGCACCAGCCGGGCGCCGAAGACCGACAGGGCGATCGCGATCACCAGGAAGCCGAGCCGGAGCCGCAGCTGCGGGGACCCGCGCCGGGTGCCACGGGGCGACGTGGTCGCGGGCAACGGCTGCTCCTCGGTCGTTGTCGGTGAGTGACGGGTGGGACGGCTGTGAACTAGCGGTTCTTCTTTTTACCGTCTCGACCGGCCCGGTCCGCGTTGCCGCTCGCCGTGTCGGCCGACGAGTTGGCCGGGACGCGGACGATCTTGGTCCGCGGGTTGAGGATCGCGGGCTTGGCCGGGGGGTTGGGGTTGACCCGCAACGGGTTCGGGTCCGAGCAGGGGGCGCCGGTGACCTTGCCGCTGCCGAGCTGGAGGAAGGCCGGGCTGCAGGCCTGGACCATCCCGAGCCGCAGCGCCGCCTCGGCGATCCGCTGGGGGTCGCGGAGCCGGTCGAGGTCCATCGAGAGGCTCTGCTCGCGGGCGGCGAGCCGCGTCGACTGCTGCTCGAGGGCCGTGGACGCGAACGACGCCTGCTGCATCGAGGTGTTGAAGAGCAGCAGCCCGACGACGCCGCCGAGCAGCACCATCGACACCAGGGCGAGGAACGGCGCCCGCCCGGCCGTCGTACGCCGACGCGGGACGACCGTGAGGCGGGCCCGTTCGACCGCACCCTCGGCGAACCGCGGGATCCGTGACCGGATCTGAAAGGCCGGACTGCTCATGCCGCTCCCCTGTCTCGCACTCGCTCGATCACACGAAGCCGCACCGAGGCGGCTCGCGGGTTCTCGGAGATCTCCTCCGCGCTGGCCTTCTCGCTGCCCCGGGTGACCAGGCGCAGCGTGGGCTCGTGCCCCTCCGGCACGAACGGCATGTCGACCGGGACGTCGCTGCGGGTCGCGGCGACGAACGCCTGCTTGACCAGCCGGTCCTCGAGCGAGTGGTAGGCCTCGACCACGACCCGGCCCCCGACGTTGATCGCGTCGATGGACGCGGGCATCGCGCGGCGCAGGACCGCGAGCTCGTCGTTGACCTCCATCCGCAGCGCCTGGAAGGTGCGCTTGGCCGGGTGTCCCCCGGTACGGCGCGCCGGCGCGGGGATCTCGACGTACAGCAGCTCCACCAGGCGGCCCGAGCTCGTGAACGGCTCCTTGGCCCGCTCGCGCACGACCGCAGCGGCGATCTTGCGGGCGAACTTCTCCTCGCCGTAGTCGCGCAGGATGCGGGTCAGGTCGCGCGCCTCGTAGGTGTTGAGCACCTCGGCCGCGGTGATGCCGACCGTGCCGTCCATCCGCATGTCGAGGGGCGCGTCCTCGGCGTACGCGAAACCGCGCTCGCGGACGTCGAGCTGCATCGAGGAGACGCCGAGGTCGAAGAGGACGCCGTCGACCCTCGACAGGCCGAGGTCGGCGAGCACGTCGGGGATCTCGTCGTAGACGGCGTGGACGCCGGTGAAGCGGTCGCCGTACGGCGCCAGGCGCTCGCTCGCGAGCTCGAGGGCCTGGGGGTCGCGGTCGATGCCGATGACGCGGGTCGCCTCGATCCGCGAGAGCACCGCCTCGGTGTGGCCGCCGAGGCCGAGCGTCGCGTCGACCATGACGGAGCCGGGGCGGTCGAGCGCGGGCGCCAGCAGAGCGACGACCCGGTCCAAGAGGACCGGGACGTGGGAGGGGCTGGACATGTCAGGCCTGTCGTGCCGCGACTGCGAGGAGCAGGAAGACCGCGGCGACCCCGAGGGAGGTGGCGGCGGAGAACGCCATCAACGTGGCGGCGTCCCTGGCCTGGTGCCGCACCCGGGGCGCGGTGTCCGCCGGCTCGGCGTACTGCGGCGACGTTGCCGCTGGCGCGATGCTCATCTGGTTCTCGACCCTCGATGTGGTGGTGCTGGGGAAGTACTCGAGTGAGGTGCTGTGCGATCCGCCTGACCAGGTCCCTGCCCGCTCCCGAAGGAAGGTGACATCTGGAACCGGGGAAGGTGCCCCAGATGTCGCGGGAGCGGGCTCGAGACCTCGTCCTGCGGATCGCTTGTTCAGTTCGGTGAAGCGGGTTGCTCGTCGAGCTCGGCGAACTTCTCCTGCGCTCCGGTGGAGTACTCGCGCCAACGGCTCGGGTCCCAGATCTCGATCCGGTCCATCACTCCGATGACGACGACGTCGCGCTCCAGCGCGGCGTACTCCCGCAGCGTGGCCGGGATGCCGATCCGGCCCTGCTTGTCCAGCGATCCCTCGTCGGCCCCGGCGAAGAGGATGCGGGCGTAGTCACGCGCGCCGCGCACCGTCATCGGCGTGGCCTGGGCTCGCCGGGCCTCCTCCATGAAGACGTCGGTCGGCCACACCACGAGGCAGTTCTCCTGTCCCTGTGTGACCACGAGCCCCTCCGCCAGTCGATCCCTGAACTTGGCCGGGAGGAAGAGCCGCCCCTTCTCGTCGAGCTTCGGGGTGTAGGTGCCCATGAAGAACATCTGGCACCTCACTCCCCTGACCCGACCGGATCCGTACCGCTTCCTCCACTGCGCTCCACTCTACTCCACAATCCACCACCGTCAACCACTTCACGCGTGTCGCGGCGCCCGTTTGCGGCGGTACGGCGACCTCCGGCGCCCCGACCGGCTCGGTCGCACCCGGCCGTACGCGCGACGTTTGTGCAGGTCAGCGGTGGTATGGCGGCGTCCCGGCCGCACGGGTGGTGCGCGGGTGGGGGGAACTGGGGCGCCTGGTGGGGGGTGGTGGGGCGTCGGCGCGCAACCAGGTGCGCTTCGTGAGAGTCAGATGCGTGTAGCCCATCGGGCCACGTAGGTTTCCCTCCACGACTTACGGTGGGGGCAAGCGATGACCGGCTCACGGGAGCCGGCCGGGCAACGGGGAAGGGACGACGTGGACAGTTCGGCGGGCGGCACAGTGACGGGCGGGGCCGATCTCGAGACGCTGGCACGGGTGGTGGGCCGGGTGCGCACCAACATCGAGCGCGTCATCGAGGGGAAGCCCGACGTGGTCAACTCCGCGCTGACCGTGCTGATCGCCGAGGGTCACCTGCTCATCGAGGACGTGCCCGGGGTGGGCAAGACGATGCTCAGCAAGGCCCTGGCCCGCAGCATCGACTGCTCCGTGCGCCGGATCCAGTTCACCCCGGACCTGCTGCCCTCCGACGTCACCGGCGTCTCGGTCTTCAACCAGAACACGCGTGAGTTCGAGTTCCGGCCGGGCGGCATCTTCGCCAACATCGTGGTCGGCGACGAGATCAACCGGGCCTCGCCCAAGACGCAGTCCGCGCTCCTGGAGTGCATGGAGGAGCGCCAGGTCACCGTCGACAACTCGACGTACTACCTCGAGCAGCCGTTCATGGTGATCGCGACCCAGAACCCGATCGAGATGGAGGGCACCTACGCCCTCCCCGAGGCGCAGCGCGACCGCTTCATGGCCCGGGTCTCCGTCGGCTACCCGGTCGAGGCGGCCGAGATCGCGATGCTCGACTCCCACACCGGAGCCAACCCGCTCGACGACCTCGAGCCGGTGACCGACGCCGCCGAGATCCGCAAGCTGATCGGGATCGTCAACCAGGTCCACGTCTCGCACGCGGTGCAGCGGTACGCCGTCGCGATCACCGCGGCCACTCGCCGCTCGGAGGAGCTGTCGCTGGGAGCCTCGCCGCGCGCGACGCTGCACCTGGTCCGGGCGGCGAAGGCCGTGGCCGCCATGGACAACCGCGACTACGTGCTCCCCGACGACGTGCACCGGCTCACCCGTCCGGTGCTCGCGCACCGGCTGCTGCCGAGCGTCGAGGCCGCGATGAGCGGCCGGTCGACCACCGCGATCCTGGACGCGATCGTCGCCGCCGTCGCCGTCCCCGAAGGCACCCGCTGACGTGCGAGAGGCATTGGCCGGTCTCACCGTTCGCGGACGGGCGTTCCTGACCGCCGGTGTGACCGCCGTCGTGTGCGCCGTCGTCCTCGACCAGTCGACGCTGGCCCGGGTCGGCGTGCTGCTGCTGGCCCTGACCCTCATCACGGTGGGTGTCCTGGCCCGCAACCGCTACAGGCTCACGCTGGTGCGCACCGTCACCCCCCAGCTCGTCGCCGCTGGCCAGCCGGCCCGGGTGACGCTGACCCTGGCCAACGACGGCCTCGCGCCCAACGGCGTGCTGCTCCTAGAGGACCAGGTCCCCTACGTGCTCGGCACCCGCCCGCGGTTCGTGCTGGAGGGGATCAGCCAGGGCTGGCGGCACTCCGTCAGCTACCAGGTCCGCTCCGACGTCCGCGGCCGCTTCGAGATCGGTCCGATGTCGGTGCGCGTCAGCGACCCCTTCGGGCTGGTCGAGCTCGGCCGCACCTTCCGGACCACGGTCCCGCTCACCGTCACCCCGCGGACGGTGCCGCTCCCCCACATCCCGCTCGGCGGGGCGTGGACGGGCTCCGGCGACAACCGGCCGCGGGCGTTCGCGACCGGCAGCGCCGAGGACGTGACCGTCCGGGAGTACCGCCAGGGCGACGACCTGCGCCGCGTTCACTGGCGCAGCTCGGCCAAGCTGGGCGAGCTGATGGTCC
Organism: Nocardioides conyzicola; assembly: GCF_039543825.1. Classification (NCBI taxonomy): domain Bacteria; kingdom Bacillati; phylum Actinomycetota; class Actinomycetes; order Propionibacteriales; family Nocardioidaceae; genus Nocardioides; species Nocardioides conyzicola. The sequence continues at coordinate 401,169 of NZ_BAABKM010000005.1, forward strand.
GGCGCGAGGAGCAGCCGTGGCAGTCGCGCGCGACGCTCTTCCTCGACAACCGGGTGATCGCCCACCGGGGCCAGGGCATCGCCTCGTCCCTGGAGGCCGCGGTGTCGGCCGCCGCCTCGATCGCGGTCCACCTGACGCACCGCGGCTTCGCCGTACGCCTCGTCACGGCGACCGGCGAGGAGCCCGGCAGCGCGTGGCACGTCCGCGGCGCCGCGCTCAACACCGGTCCCCTGCTCGAGTCCCTGGCCGTCGTGCAGCCGGTCTCGCAGCCCCGACTGGACACCAGCTGGCTCGGCGAGGGCGCCCACGGCGGCCTCACGGTCGCCGTCTTCGGCGCGGTCGAGCCCTCCGACCTGGCCGTGCTGCGTCGGATGCAGCACCACGCGGGCTCAGCGGTCGCGATCGCGGTGGACGTCGACGCGTGGATCGGCGCGCCCCCGGGCGACAGCACGCCCCGGCTGCTCGGCCAGCAGGGCTGGCGCGCCGCTGCGCTACGGCCCCGTGACCGGCTCGAGTCGGTCTGGCAGGAGCTCGCCCACAGCAGCACCCAGAGCTCACGGTCGCAGTCGACGGGGGTCACGACATGAACCGGTCCCGGGGCCGCCTCACCTCCAACCTGCTCGTCGCTGCGGTGGCCGCCGGCACCACGTGGCTGGCGATGTCCGCCTGGCGTGACCTGACCGTCACGCCCGGCAGCTTCCTCAACCCGTTGCTCCTGCTGGCGCTGGTGGTCGCCGGCACCGGGACGGCCGCACGCTGGTGGCGGTGGCCGGGACCCCTGGTCGTGCTCTTCCAGGTCGCCGTCACCGGCATGCTCGCCTGCCTCTTCCTGACCGGCTCGCCGCTGCCGATCGGCGGCGCCTGGGGCGAGCTGACCGAGGCGATCACGGACGCGGTCGACAGCGCACAGGGGTACGCCGCCCCGGTGCCTGCCGAGGCGCCCCCGGTCGACCCGCTCCTCATCGCCGGCGGGCTGGCGTGCCTGCTGCTGGTCGACCTGCTCGCCTGCACCCTGCGCCGGGCCCCGCTCGCCGGCCTCCCGCTGCTGGCGGTCTTCACCATCCCGGTCGGGATGGTCGGCGACGCCGTCAGCTGGTGGATCTTCGCGGGCACCGCGGCCGGCTTCCTCGGCCTGCTCTTCCTCCAGGAGAGCGACCAGGTCTCCCGCTGGGGTCGCCCGCTCGGCCTCGACCAGGAGACCGGCGACCCGATCTCCTTCGGCGCCGGCGCCCACGTGGTGCGCGGGACCGCCGGGCTGGTCGGCGGCGCGGCGACCGCGCTGGCGGTGCTGATCCCCGTGCTGATCCCCGCGACGGGCCTGCACGTCTTCGACTTCGGCCCAGGCTCCGGCGGCGGCGACGACATCCGCGTCGACAACCCGACGGCCGACCTGGTCCGCGACCTCAAGCGGGGCGACGACCAGCCGTTGGTCCGGGTGACCACGAACGACCCCGACCCGTCGTACCTCCGGATCCTGGCGCTGACGCGCTTCAGCGACGCGGAGTGGAGCCCGGGCAACCGCGACGTGCCCGCCGACAACGAGGCCGACGGCCTGATGCCGCCCCCGGAGGGCGTGGCGACGGAGGTGAGCCGCAAGGAGTACCCGTACACCGTGACCGCGCTCCCCGCGTTCGACTCGCGCTGGCTGCCCACCGAGCCGCCCGTGAGCCGGGTGGTCGCCGACGGCAACTGGCGCTACGACGACAACACGATGGACTTCATCGCGGGAGACGACGACCTGAGCACCGCGTCGCTGCAGTACTCGATGACCGCGGTGCACCTGGAGCTCTCCGCCGACCGGCTCGCCGACGCCGGACCGCCGACCGGCAAGGTCAGCGACATCTTCACCGACCTGCCCGACGACCTGCCGTCGATCGTGCACGACCTCGCCGCCCAGGTGACCGCGGACGCGACCACGCCGTACGAGGAGGCCGTGGCGCTGCAGAACTGGTTCCGCGAGGACGGTGGCTTCACCTACTCCCTCGACCGGGCGCAGGGCAACGGCAGCGACGCGCTCGTCGAGTTCCTCTCCGACGGCCCCGGTGGCCGCACCGGCTACTGCGAGCAGTTCGCCTCGGCGATGGCCGTGATGGCGCGGGAGCTGGGGATCCCGGCGCGGGTCGCGATCGGCTTCCTGAAGCCCGAGCCGGACGGGCCCAACACCTGGGTCTACAGCAGTCGCGACATGCATGCCTGGCCCGAGCTCTACTTCGACGGCGCCGGCTGGGTGCGGTTCGAGCCGACGCCGGCCGGTCGGGCCGAGGAGGTGCCGGGCTACACCGTCCCCGGGTCGGGCGAGGAGAAGCCGACCACCGCTCCGTCGGCGTCACAGAGCGCGTCGGTCACCGCGGCGCCGTCGCGGCCCCGCGACTCCGAGTCGGTCGCCGCGGCGACCGAGGACTCCGACACCGGCTCCGGCTTCCCGTGGCTGCCGGTCCTGGGCGGCCTCGGTGCGCTGGTGCTGGTGGCGTGCGGGCTGCTGCTCCCCCGCGGCCTCCGGTCCCGGCGTCGCGAGCGACGCCTGTCGTCGGGCGGCGCGGAGGCGGTCTGGGCCGAGCTGCGCGACACCGCCGTCGACCTCGGGGTGCCCTGGCCGCGGGACCGCTCCCCGCGAGCGACCCGGGCGGTGCTGGTCGACCACTTCGGCGCGCCGGTGGGGCCCGACACGGTCGAGCGCCCGGCTCACGGCCCCGGCGTCGCCCTCGAGGCGGTCAGCGCCCTCGACCGCCTCGTCCACACGCTCGAGCTCGACCGCTACTCCCGGTCCGGCACCACGCTCGACCCGACGCGCCTGCGCGCCGACGGCGAGGCCTGCGTCGCGGCGCTCGCCGGCGGGGCTCCGCGGTCCGCCCGACGCCGGGCCACCTGGTGGCCGCGCACGGTGCTGTCGTCGCGCCGGCGGCGTGCCTCGGTCGGCACCTTCGAGGCGAAGTACGGCGGGGTCGTCGACCAGATCGCCTCGTCGGGCCCCTGACGCGGATCCGCCGCTAGAACCCGCCGGTCTCGCGGCGGCGGTTCCAGCGCTCGTTCATCCGGTCCATGAAGGACCCGTGGGAGCCCGAGCCGGCGCCGGAACGCTTGGTCCGGCGGCCGCCGTCGATGACGGTGAAGCCCCCGCGGCTCGGGTGGCTGGCCCGCGGGTCGGCCGCGGCAGGGCCGTGCTGACCGCGCATCGCGGCGAGCGCCACGGTGGCGGAGCCGAGCATCACGACGAACCCGGCGATGCCGAGCACCGTGATCCGTGCGACCGCACCGGTCATCAGGACCGCGACGCCGATGGCGAATCCGACCCCCGCGATCACGGCGCGGCGACGGGCGGATCGGCGGAACGCCGTGCCTCGCAGCGTCGACGCGAACTTGGGGTCTTCCTCGACGAGGGCGCGTTCCATCTGCTCGAGCAGTCGGAGCTCCTCTTCCGAGAGTGGCACCGTTCCTCCCCATGGGTCGTCGCCGGACAGATCTTCTCCGGCAGAGCAAGTCTAGGCAGCCGCTGGGCATCCCGGTAGCCGGGTTGGGGAAATTCCCCGACCGAACGGTTCGGCGCACCGTCCGGCGTGCTCGACGGGCGGTGGGTTCAGCGGGCCAGCAGGTGCAGCTGGGCGGCCAGCGGCAGGTACTCGGCGCGCTCCGCGACCGCGCGCTCCAGCTCGACCAGCGCCGCCGTCGCACCGGGCTCGAGGTCGAGCAGCGACCCCGGGACCAGGTCGGCGAACACGCGGACGCCGTGGACCGACTCGACCGTGAAGCCCGCGTCGCCCGCGAGCGCGGTCGCCTCCGCGACGGTGAACCGGTGACCCGCCCGGCCGTCGCGGTCGCCGGGGCCCGCCTCCAGCAGGGCCAGCGCCTGGGTGAAGTGGCCGGCCATCGCCCGGGCCACGACGGCCGCGTGCCGCTGGGCGACGAGCACGCTGAGCACACCACCGGGACGCAGCACCTGACGCAGGGTCGCCAGCGCGGCGGCCGGGTCGTCGACGACCTCGAGCACCCCGTGGCAGAGCACCAGGTCGGCGCTGGCGGGTCCGGGGACGTCCAGCACCGTCGACAGGTCGCCCTGCACCGCGGTGACCTCGACGGCGAGCTCACGGGCCCGGCGGGCCAGCGACGCCAGCGCGTCCGGGCTGGGGTCCACGACCGTCACCCGGGCGCCGAGCTCGGCGACCCGGACCGCGAAGCCGCCCGTCCCGCCACCGATGTCGAGGACGTCGGTGCCGGCCCGGACATGGGGGCGGACGACGTCCCAGACCACGGAGGTGCGGGCGGCGGTACGACGTTCGCTGGGCCGTTCGCTGGGCCGGTCGGTGGGCATGCCCCAACCCTAGGGGCTCAGCCCGCGCGAGCGGCCGTCGACCGGACGTCCAGCGGCAGGTGCGGCACCAGCCCGAGGGACCGCTCGATGACCGCCAGGAAGCGGTCCGCGTCGCGGACCATGTCGTCGGCCTCGCGCTCGGCGACCGCCCGGCTCGAGCCGGCCTCGGCGGCGGCACGCTTCGAGGCGCCGGCCGCGAAGAAGGTCGCCCACTCCCCCAGCTCGGGCGCGACGTCGGCGAGCAGCACCCACGCGTTCCGCTGGGGACGGCGGCCCCGGGCGGTGGGTCGGGCGCGGGCCGACAGCAGCGCGGCCGCGGCCCGCAGCGCCGCGACGTGGGCGCTGGCGTAGCGGGTCGGCGCGTCGGTGGCGGCGACGGCCTCGCTCAGCGACTCGGCCGCGCGGGCGAGGTAGGAGTGGGTCGTCGCGGGCAGTGCGTACGGGTTCATCGAACACCTCTCCTCCGTGTTCGAACAACTGTTCGAACACGGTCCAAGGTACACCCGGGCGCCGACACCCCGTCAAGGGCGAGCCGTCAGCGGCCGGTGGGCAGCGTCTTGTGCGCCGGGTCCGCCTGGAGGAAGACCGAGGTGTCCCGGCGCCACAGCGCCACCAGCACGGCGGCCTGGAGCAGCAGCGCGACCACGCAGAGGACGACGAACAGCGCCGGCGGCCCGATGTTGAGGGTGGCCGCGGTGCTGAGCGCCATCAGCACGATGGTGACGGTGAGAGCGGCGCGGGCCCAGCCGTGCCGGGCCCGGAGGAACTCGACCAGGACGAGCGCGACCAGCGCGACCACGATGAGCATCACGACCGTGACGGGCACGATCGAGGGCGGCTCCACCGAGCCGGCGTCCACCCGGCCGGTCTCCCACGCCCTCTTGAGCTCGTCCTTGAAGACGACGGCGAGCACGGATGTGATGCCCGACAGCACGACCAGCGCCCAGGTCAACCACACCGCCGCCCGTACCGATGCAGGCCGGTCCTGAGTCATGCGTCTCCTCCTCATCACGGGCCAGCCTCCCGAGGGCAGCAGGCTGCCCTAGGGTCTCGACCATGAACACCGAACACCCGACGATCACGCGGTTCCGCGACGACCACGCGCGACGTGGCGGCACCGGTGAGATCGTCATCCTGCCCGACTCGGTGCACACCGCGGCGCTCGCGGCCGAGGCGCTGGGGTGCGAGGTCGGTGCGATCGCGAACAGTCTGCTCTTCGACGCCGACACGACGCCGGTGCTCATTCTGACCTCGGGCGCCCACCGCGTCGACACCACGAAGGTCGCGGCGGCACTCGGTGTGAGCAAACTCAAGCGGGCCAGCCCGGAGTTCGTGCGCGAGCACACCGGGCAGGTCATCGGCGGCGTGTCCCCCATCGGCCACCCGGCCCCGGTGCCGACGTACCTCGACCCCTGGCTGCGCCGGTACGACGTCATCTGGGCCGGCGCCGGGCACCCGGCCGCGGTCTACTCCACGACGTACGACGAGCTCGTCTCGATGACCGGGGCGCCCGAGATCGAGGTCGAGTGACCGTCTCGCGGGTCGTCGTGGTCGGGGGCGGGTTCGGCGGCCTCGCGGCGGCGCTCCGCCTGGCCAAGCTCGGCCACGACGTCACCCTGGTCGAGCGCTCCCCCGGCCTGGGCGGCCCGCTGGCGGAGATCACCGCCGGCGAGTTCGCCTGGGACGCGGGACCGACGTACACCCTGCTCCCGGCCGTGGTGCGCGACCTCTTCCGCAAGACCGGGCGGCCGGTCGAGCGGGAGCTGGAGCTGGTGCCGCTGGACGTGGTCCGCGAGCACCGGTTCGAGGACGGCTCGGCGGTGCGGCTGCCGACCGGGCGCGCCGCGCAGCTCGCCGCCTTCGACGAGCTCGGGCCCGGGCTCGGCCAGCGGTGGGTCGACCACGTCGCGTCGTACGCCGACGACTGGGACGTGCTGCGCCGCGGCTACCTCGAGAACCCCTGGCAGCCCGACGACCTCCCCCGCGACCTGGCTGCGCGCCTGGACAGCCGCGAGACGATGCACAAACGGCTGCGGAAGACGTTCAAGGACGAGCGGCTGCGGCTGGTGGCCGGGCACCCGTTCGTCGCCGAGGGGCACGAGCTGCGCAACGTGCCGGCCTGGGCCGGCTCCACGGCGTACGTCGAGCAGCGCTTCGGCGCCTGGACGGTCGAGGGCGGCATGACCCGGCTGGGCAGCGCCCTGGTGGACCGCCTCGCGACCCGCAACGTGACGACCCTCGCCGGCACCGAGGCCACCGACCTGGTGGTGCGCGAGGGCCGCGTCGTGGCGGTGGAGACGACCGCCGGCACCCTGGACGCCGACGTCGTGGTGTGCGCGATCGACCCGCGCCGGCTGCCCGCACTGGCGGCGTACGTCGTGCGCACGATGCCCGCGATCCCGCCGGTGGTGGCCTACCTCGGCCTCGAGGGCGACGCCCCGGAGCTGCCGCACGAGCTGGTGCTGCACGGCGACCCGATGCTGGTGGTGCGGACCGGTGGCCGGGCCCCTGCGGGCGCGTCCACGCTGACCGTGCACGGGCGCGGGCGGCTCTCCGAGGACCTCCTGCGCGCGCTCGCCCGGCACCGGATCGACCTGCGTGCCCAGGTGGTCGAGCGGATCGACCTCAGCCCGCGCGACCAGGTCGACCGCTGGGGCGGCTCCCCGATGGGCGTGCTGTGGCAGGGCCGCGCGACCGTGCGGCAGCGGCTGGGTCCGCGGACCCCGATCGAGGGCGTGTACGCCGCCGGCGCGCACGCCACCCCCGGCTCCGGGCTGCCGTTCGTGGGGCTGTCCGCTGCGCTGGTGGCGGCGGAGGTGGGAAGCGCCTGAGGGGTCGTCAGACGCTCATGTTGAGCGCGGCGAAGATCTCGCGCGTCGCCTTCGACCGGTTCAGCGTGTAGAAGTGCAGGCCCGGTGCGCCGCCGTCGAGCAGCTCCTCGCAGAGCTCGGCGGCGATCGCGATCCCGGCGGCCCTCATCGCGACCGGGTCGCCCTCGTGGGCGGCGATCCGCTCGACGACCGACGCGGGCACGTCGGTGCCGATCAGCTCGCCCTGGCGGCGGATGTTGGCGAGGTTCAGGATCGGCATGATGCCCGGCAGGATCGGCAGGTCCGAGCCGCGGGCGCGCACCCGCTCGACGAGGTCGAAGTAGTCGGAGGCGCGGAAGAACATCTGGGTGACCGCGAACTCCGCGCCGGCCCGGCCCTTCGCGACCAGCACGTCCGCGTCGGCGTCCAGCGACGCGGCGGACGGGTGTCCCTCGGGGAAGGCGGCGACGCCGATGCTGAAGTCACCGCGACCACGGGTCAGCGCGACGAGCTCCTCGGCGTACGTCAGCCCGCCCTCGGTCGGGGTCCAGGGCGCCCGCGGTCCAGCCTCGGGGTCGCCGCGCAGCACCATGACGTTGCCGATGCCGACCTCGGCGTACGAGTCGAGGACGCCCTCGAGCTCCTCGCGGGTGTGGGACACGCAGGTCAGGTGCGCCATCGGGGTCAGCGACGTCTCCGCCGCGATCCTCCCGGTGACCCGGACCGTGGTCTCCCTCGTCGACCCGCCGGCGCCGTACGTCACGGAGACGAAGGTCGGCCGGTAGGGCTCCAGCTCGCGGATCGCCTGCCAGAGCTGCTCCTCGCCCGCCTCGTCCTTCGGCGGGAAGAACTCGAAGGAGAAGGACCGCTCGCCGGCCCGGATCAGGTCGCCGATCCGAGGTGCCTTCGTGTTCGCCATACGCAACAGTCTAAGGACGGGGACCGCGCGTCGGGCATCGACGTCCACTGGCTAGTCTCGTGGCCGTGACGGCGAACGGGTGGGACAGCGCCGGCTTCCGGGACCGCGTCCAGGTCGCGCTGGACGCCTTCCTCGACGACCAGGCCCGGCTGCTGGAGCCACTCGGCAGCGACGCCGCCCGGCTCGTCGCCGAGGCGCGTACGTCGGTCCGCGGTGGCAAGCGCTTCCGGGCCTCGTTCTGCTACTGGGGCCACCGCGCGGTCGCGCCGCCGGCCGACGAGGACTCCCTGGTCCGTGCCTGCGCCGCCCTCGAGCTGCTGCACGCCAGCGCGCTGGTCCACGACGACCTGATGGACGCCTCGGACACCCGCCGTGGTCGGCCGGCCACCCACCGCGCCTTCGAGCGCGAGCACCGGGCCGCCGGGTGGCGCGGCGACGAGGAGCAGTACGGCGCGGCCGCCGCGATCCTGCTCGGCGACCTGCTGCTGAGCTGGGCCGACGAGCTGCTGCGGCGCTGCGGCCTGCCGATCACCCAGGTCGCGCCGGCCCTCGAGGTCTTCGACCGCTGCCGATCGGAGGTCATCGCCGGGCAGTTCCTCGACGTCTCGGTGCAGGCCCGCGGGCGTGCCGACGTCGAGGCCGCGATGACCGTGCTGCGCTACAAGTCGGCGAAGTACTCCATCGAGCGCCCCCTCCACATCGGCGCCGCCCTCGCGGGTGCGCCGGCGGAGACGATGCGGGCGCTGTCGGAGTTCGGCCTGCCGCTGGGTGAGGCGTTCCAGCTCCGCGACGACCTGCTCGGCGTCTTCGGCGATCCCGCCACCACCGGCAAGCCCGCGGGCGACGACCTGATCGAGGGCAAGCGCACCGTGCTCGTCGCGCTCGCGCTCGACGCCGCCTCCCCGGGCGACGCCGCGCTCCTCGACCGGTCGCTCGGCACCGACCTCTCCCCCGACGACGTGGCCGAGCTGCGCCGGGTCATCGACTCCAGCGGTGCCCACGACCAGGTCGAGGCCGTCATCGACGAGCTCGCCACCCACGCCGTACGCGCCCTCGGCCGTGCAGATTTCGACGAGCACGCCACCGAGGTCCTCCGCGGGCTCGCGGCCTCGGCGACGCAGCGCGCGGTCTAGGCGAGCCCGGCTTCGTACGCCGCGATGACGAGGTGTACCCGGTCGCGGACACCCAGCTTCGCCAGGATCCGGGCCACGTGGGTCTTCGCGGTGAGCGGGCTGACGATCAGCTCGTCCGCGATCTCCTGGTTGCTCCGACCGGCAGCGACCAGGCGGAACACCTCGTGCTCGCGTGCCGTCAGGCTGGCCAGCCGTTCGGGTGCAGGCGCGTCGGGGCGACTCAGCGCACGCGTGATGACCGCCCTGGTCGCGCCGGGCGAGAGCAGCGCCTCCCCCGCCGCGACGGTGCGGATGGCGTCGAGCAGCGCATCCGGACGGGTGTCCTTGGGCAGGAATCCACATGCCCCCGCGCGAAGGCCGCGCAGGACATTGGTGTCCGTCTCGAACGTGGTCAGGATCAGCACCTTGCTGCCGCTCGATCCATCGTGAGCGGAGATCTGCCGAGTCGCCTCGATGCCGTCGGTGCCGGGCATCCTGATGTCCATCAGCACGACGTCGGGATGCAGGTCCCGGGTCATCGTCACCGCTTCGTCGCCGGTGCCGGCCTCTCCGACGGCCTGCATGTCGTCAGCTGAGTCGACCAGCAGCGCGAACGCGCCGCGCACCAGGGTCTGGTCGTCGGCCAGGAGGACGCGGATCACGACGGCACCCGCCAGATCTCCGGCAGGGGCAGGCTCGCCCGCACCTCGAACCCGCCGGACTCCCCGGGGCCGGCGGACAGCTCGCCGCCGACGGCCTGCGCCCGCCCGGTCATCCCGACGATCCCGAAGCCGGCCGACGCCACCGACGAGCTCGGTCGCGCGGGACCGTGGTCGACGACGGCGATCCGCAGGCGGCGGCCGTCCTGGCCGAGGCTGACGGTCGCGTTCGTGGCCGTCGAGTGTCGGATGACATTGGTGAGCGACTCCTGGATGATCCGGTAGGCCACGACCGACACCGTCGACGGCAGCTCGTCCGACGGCCCGTCAGCCTCCACGTCGACCTGCACTCCGGCCGCCTCGGCCATCTCCACCAGACGCTGCAGCTCGCCGAGGTGGGGCGCCGGCTCGGTCGGCTCGGCCTCGCCACCGTGCAGCACGTCCAGCACGGCACGCAGCTCGTGAAGCGTGGCCCGGCTCGTGTCCGACAGGCTGTGCAGCGTGGTCGACAGCTCCCGCAGCGACGCATCCTCGCGCGTCGGCAGCTGGTCGATCAGGTGCGCGGCGACGGACGCCTGGACGTTCGCGACCGCGAGGCCGTGCGCCAGGACGTCGTGCACCTCGGCAGCGATCAGCACCCGCTCCTCGGCGACCCGCCGCTCGACCTCGTCGGCCCGCTCCTGCTCGAGCCGCGCGGCAACGACGTCCTTCCAGTTCTGGTGGAAGCGGACCGCCAGCCCGGCACAGAAGGCCATGGCCAGCCAGCCGACGCCGAGGACAGCATCACCAGGCTCCCCCGAAGCGGCCACGACCTGCACGGTCACGGCGGCCACCGCCACCAGCGCGGCGACGGCTCGCCGCGGCGGCTCGCCGTAGCGCGCCGCCGCGAACCCCGCCACCAGCGAGGCCGGCATCGTGGCCTCATGGGGATAGTCGAGCAGGTGGTACGGCGTTGCCACCACGAGGACCGCGAGGACGACGGGGATCGGCCAGCGCCGGCGGACCAGCAACGGCGCTGACATCGCGGCCAGGAGCATGAACGCCCCCAGGTCCAGACCTCGCTCCCCCTCGACGTCGACCGCCTCGAGCGTGAGCGCGACGACGACGCCGAGCACGAACGACCCCGCCGCCAGCAGCCGATCGGCCACCGGCGGACGGAGCGCCGTCATCGTTCACACAGCGTCATCGACACAGTCCTCACTCGCCCGTGAGAGCTTGCTGGGCCACCAGATCCGCGAGCCCAGCGACATCGTCAGTGCGGGAACCACGATGGACCGCACCAGCAAGGTGTCGATGAGCACGCCGACGGCGACCAGTATCCCCATTTGGATCAGCATGACGAGCGGCAGCGTGGCGAGCACCGCGAACGTCGCCGCCAGCACGACACCGGCCGAGGTGATCACGCCGCCGGTCACCGCGAGCCCACGCTTCGTACCCTCGACGGTGCCGTGCCGTGCGGCTTCCTCACGGACCCGGGTCATCAGGAAGATGTTGTAGTCGACACCGAGGGCGACCAGGAAGAGGAACCCGATCAGGGGCACCGACGACTCCCAGCCGGCGAAGCCGAGCACGTGGTCGAACAACAGGTTGCACAGTCCGAGTGCTCCGAAGAACGACACCACCACGGTGGCGACCAGGACCAGCGGAGCGACGATCGCCCTCAGCAGCAGCCCGAGGATGACGAGCACCACCAGCAGGACCAGCGGCATCACCAGGTTGCGGTCGCTCGTGTTGGTCTCGTCCGTGTCCAGCAGCTCGGCGCTCGGTCCGCCGACGAGTGCGTCCTCGCCGGCGACCTCGTCCAGGTGTGTCCGCAGCCGCTTGATCGTGGCCGTCTCACGCGCACTCTCCGGCGAGTCGACGGGGATCGCCGAGATCTCCACCCAGTCGTCACTCGCCCGGCGGATCTCGGCGCTGGCGACCCCCGGCGTGCTCCGCACGGCGGCCAGGACCTCGTCGCGCCGGTCCGGTCGGCTCATCACCCTGACCGGCTGACCGCCTTGGTCGGGGAAGCGCTCGTCGATCGTCTTCGCCCCGATCACCGAGTCCGGCGTCGCACGGGCGAACTGGTCCAGCTGCGGGAGAGAGCCGCTGGCACCCACAAGGCCGAACGCGAGACCGCCGAGGACCACCAACGGCACCACCCAGCTGACGATGCGGCGGCGATCGATCGCCTCGCCGAGGCGAGCCCACCGGGATGACGCTGCGTGCGCCTCGGCCCCGAGCCGCGGCACGAACGGCCAGAAGACCCGGCGCCCGAGCACGACCAGCATAGCCGGGAAGAACGTCAGCATCACCAATAGCGCCGAGCCGATGCCCGCTGCCCCCACGGGGCCGAGACCGCTGGTGCTGTTGAGATCCGCGACCAGGAGGCACAGCAGACCGGCGACCACCGTTGCCGCCGAGGCGAGGATGGCCGGGCCGGCCCCTCGTAGCGCCGCCAGCATCGCGTCGATGGGCCGCTCGTGGTGGTGCAGCTCCTCGCGGTAGCGAGACACGAGGAGCAAGGCGTAGTCGGTGCCCGCGCCGAAGACCAGGACGATCAGCAGCGCCGAGCTCATGCTGGTGATGGTGAAGTCGAAGACCTGGGTGAGGACGTAGACGGCACCCATCGACAGCACCGCCGCGACCCCGACCGCCGTGAGCGGGACCAGCCACAACAGTGGACTGCGGTAGGTCAGGATCAGCAGGACCGCCACCACGACGGCCGTGGCCAGCAGCAGCTTTGCGTCGACGCTGTCGAAGACCTCGTCCATGTCGGCCCCGATCGCTGACGGACCGGTGACATAGGCGTCCAGACCGTCCGGTCGGTCGGCGAGCAGGTCCCGTGCATCGGCCACCGAGACGGCCTCGGCCTCGTCGTCGACCCACTCGCGGTCGAGCGGCAGCCCGAACATCAGGGCCGTGCCGTCGTCGGAGTCGACGATCTGCGGAGGTGCGTCGGTGTCGATGCCGAATCGCTCCGCCAGCGCGGTGTAGCCGCGTGCGGCCGCCTCTCGATCACCCGGTTGGAGGCCGCCGGCGCGTTCGTACACGACCACGAGCAGGCCGTCCTCCCCGCCGGGCAGACCGGCCGTGGCCTGAAGCACCTTGGTCGACTGAGCGCTGGCCGGCAGGTAGTCGGCCTGGTTGTCGCGCGTCACCGAGTCGAGCCGGCCGGCCAGGGAGAAGCTGCCCACCGCCAGCCCGATCCACACAGCCAGCACGAGCCACGGCAGCACGGTCTTCGTCCGTGATCTCTTCGGTCTCGGGTCCGCACCGGAGTGGTCCGGCGCCAGCAGCTCAGAAGTCATGGCGATCACGCTCCCAAGCCAGCAGGGCCTGGCGCGTCCGGCCACAGCAGACACTTCGTCGTACTCCAAGCGGAGTACGACGAGCCGGGTGAGCTACAGCGAGATGGCCTGCGCGCGCCGCTTGACCTCGGAGCCGCGGTTCTCGCGCAGCGCGTCGATCGGGCGCCCGGGGTAGTCGTCGTCGGTGAAGATCCAGGCGATGCACTCGCGGTCGTCGTAGCGACCGTCGTGGAGAATGGTCAGCAGGCCGGGCAGCCCCTTGACGACGAGGCCGTCCTGGATGAAGTCGGCCGGGACCTGCTGACCGGCGCCCGGCGACGGGACCGCCGCGGCGAGCTCGTGGTCGCGGATCATCGTGCGCACCTTGCCGACCGTCACGCCGAGGGCCTCGGCGGTGGCGGCCCAGTCCAGCCACTCGGGCACCAGGGCGGCGAGGTCGGCTTCGGCGAGTCGCGAAATGTCCATGGGTCCAGTGTTCCACCCGAGGCCTCGCCACGCCGCACCGACGTCAAGCGGGCCAGCGGCGTGCGCCGTCCGTACGATTGAGGTCCCGGATCCTTCCCCGTCCGGTCACAGGAGGGTCGCTGTGCAGCACGACGAGCACGGAGATCGGCACGCCCGCGCCGGCGGTGCCGACGCTGTCGCCGACCCCATGACCGGCCGGGTCCTCGAGCGTCGCTACCGGATCGGGCCGCGTATCGCCCGCGGCGGCATGGCCAGTGTCTACGAGGCCACCGACCTCCGCCTCGACCGCACCGTGGCCGTGAAGGTGATGCACCCCGGACTGGGCGACGACAACGAGTTCGCCGAGCGGTTCGTGCGCGAGGCGCGGTCGGCGGCCCGTCTCTCCCACCCCAACGTGGTCGCGGTCTACGACCAGGGGGACGACGACGGCATCGTCTTCCTGGCGATGGAGCTGATCCCAGGCCACACCCTGCGCGACGTGGTCCGCAAGGAGGCCCCGATGTCGCCCGCGCGGGCGCTGGCCCTGATGGAGCCGGTCCTCTCCGCGCTCGCCGCCGCCCACCGCGCCGGGCTCGTGCACCGCGACATCAAGCCCGAGAACGTCCTCATCGCCGACGACGGCCGGGTCAAGGTCGCGGACTTCGGGCTCGCCAAGGCGATCAGCACCGACACCCAGCACACCGCGACCGGCGGCGTGCTCATCGGCACCGTCTCCTACCTGGCCCCCGAGCTCGTCGTCAGCGGCCGCGCCGACGCCCGTGCCGACGTGTACGCCGCGGGCGTGGTCCTCTACGAGCTCCTCACCGGCGCCAAGCCGCACGAGGGCGAGACCCCGATCCAGGTCGCCTACAAGCACGTCCACGAGGACGTGCCGCCGCCGTCGCGGCTCGAGCCCGGCATCCCGGCGTACGTCGACGCACTGGTCGCCCGCGCGACGGCGCGCGACCGCGAGCTGCGGCCCGCCGACGCCGCCGTGCTGCTGCACCAGGTGCACCGGGTCAGCCACGCGCTCGCCGAGGGCGTGCTCGACGACGCCGACCTGACCGCCGACCTGACGCCGCTGCGCCTGCAGGTCGAGGCCGTCGAGGCACCGTCGCCCGACGACACGGCTCCCGAGCCGTTCGACCACGTCGAGCTCGCCGCGATGACCGCGCCGATCCGCACGATGGACCGGCCCCCGCCCGACCGTCCCCGCCCGGCCCGGCCGGCGCCGCCGACGGACCAGCCGCCCGTGGGCCGCCGCTCGCGCAAGGGCCTCGTGCTGCTGCTCGTCGCCCTGCTGCTCATCGTCGGCGGGGGCGTCGGCGCCTGGTGGTTCCTCGACGGCCGCTACACCTCCACCCCCGGCGTGCTCGGGATGACCCAGAAGTCGGCCGAGCGCCAGCTCGACGCCGCCGGCCTCGACACCGAGGTCGGCGACCCGGCGTACTCCGAGACCGTCGCCGCGGGTCGCGTCGTCAGCACCGACCCCGAGCCGGGCTCGAAGGTGCTCACCGGGGGCACGGTCACGATCGTCCTGTCGCTGGGCAAGGAGCGGTACGACGTACCGAAGCTCAAGGGCCTGACCGAGGACGAGGCGCAGGACGCGCTCACCGCGACCCACCTCGGCTTCGGCTCCACCACCGAGAAGTGGTCGGACACCGTCGCCGCCGGCATCGTGCTGTCCAGCTCGCCCAAGGTCGGCACCACCCTGCGACCCGACTCCCCCGTCGACCTCGTCGTCAGCAAGGGACCGCAGCCGGTCAAGCTCCAGGACTGGGTCGGCAAGGACGCGGACGACGCGCTGGCCTGGTTCAAGGCCAAGGGGCTCAAGGGCAAGGTCACCAAGGAGGAGTACTCCGACGACGTGGCTGACGGCGACGTCATCTCGATGGACCCGCCCGGTGGCACCACCGTGCACCGCGGCGACGCGGTGTCGATGGTGGTCTCGAAGGGACCCGAGCTGGTCGAGGTACCGTCCGTCCGCGGCGAGGGTGTCGAGGCCGCGACCCAGAAGCTCGAGGGCCTCGGCTTCAAGGTCGTCACGCAGAACGCCTCGGGGTCGCTCGGCCTCGGGTTCGTGTGGTCCCAGAGCCCCGGCGGCGGCGACATGGTGGCCCCCGGCTCGACCATCACCCTCTCGCTGATCTGAGGCAGGCCCGGAGAAGCCGTGCACGAGCCCACCCAGACAGCGGTGATCATCCCGGTCGGTGCGGCTGAGGCAGCGGTTTCCAAGCACCGGATCCGCCTCGACCTCGCCGCGAGCTGGGGAGTGCCCGCCCACGTCACCGTGGTGTTCCCCTTCCTTCCTCCGTCGGAGGTGGACCACGACGTCGTGAGCCGTCTGGCCGGAGTGTTCGCAGCAGCGTCCACCTTCGTCTGCTCGTTCGAGACGTGTGAGTGGTTCGGCGACGACGTGCTGTGGCTGGCGCCGGATCGCGATCAGCAGTTCCGCGACCTCACTGTCCGTGTTGTCTCGGAGTTCCCGGACTATCCGCCGTACGGCGGCCAGTTCGATGACGTGGTCCCGCACCTGACCGTGGGTGAGTCGCAGTACGGCACCGTTGCCGAGCTCAGGGCTGCTGCCGCCGACGTCAGCAGCCAGCTTCCGATCGCAGCACGCATCGACCACGCCCTGCTCGTCGCGGGCACGGACCGGCCGGGAACGTGGCACACCCTGGCCCGACTGCCGCTCGGCGCCGCCAGCCGGGCGTCCGTGGTCCGATCGGACTGTGGTTGATCCGACGCACCCAGTGCATCGGATCAACCACACTCCCGACGAGGAGGCTCGACCCGCCGCGTGGCCCCGGGCAGGTCGAGGATATTTTGCAGCTGTGTCCGATCCCGCTGCTCGCAACCCGATCGGAACCCATGTCCTGGTCGGCAAGGGGCTCGTCGACGGGGCGGTGGCGAACGCCGACGACGCCGGCTGCGAGACCTTCCAGATCTTCGTGGGCAACCCGCGCGGCTGGGCGCTGAGCGCCGGGAAGCCCGCCGAGGACGCCCGCTTCCGCGACCTCATGGCCGAGCGCGGCACGCGGGTCTTCATCCACTCGCCCTACCTCGTCAACCTCGGCTCGCCGACCCCGGCGACGTACGAGCGGTCGGTCGCCTCGGTCGCCCACAACCTGAAGCGGGCCGCCGAGATCGGGGCCGAGGGCGTGGTCGTGCACACCGGCTCGTACGTCTTGCCTGGAAATGGGCCGAGCGCTGACGACTCGCAGGCGATGCGGCAGGTGCGCGAGGGACTGCTGCCGATCCTGGACGCGATCGCCGACGACGCCGCCCCGTGGCTGCTCCTCGAGCCCACCGCCGGTCAGGGCCGGTCGCTGTGCGCCGGCGTCGAGGACCTCGCGCCGTACCTCGCCGCCCTCGACCACCACCCCAAGGCCGGGATCTGCCTCGACACCTGCCACGTGTTCGCGGCCGGCGCGCCGCTCGACGAGCCCGGCGGCGCGACCGCGACGGTCGACCGCATCGTCGAGATCGGCGGGCCGGGACGGCTGCGGCTGATCCACGCCAACGACTCGATGGACGTCCGTGGGGCGTTCAAGGACCGGCACCAGAAGATCGGTGACGGCTACATCGGCACGGAGGCGTTCGCCGAGCTCTTCGCCCACCCGGCCACCGACGGAGTGCCCTTCATCCTCGAGACACCCGGCTCCCGCGGCGCCGACGACCCGGACATCCCGCTGCTCAAGAAGCTCCGCGCGCAGTGACCGCGTCGCGCCGTACCTCTCTGCTCGCGACCGCCGCCCTCCTCAGCGTCACCGCCTGCTGGGGCAGCACCTTCTTCCTGATCCACGACCTGGTCGAGCGGGTGCCGCCCGTCGACTTCCTGGCGCTGCGGTTCTCGATCGCCGCCGTCCTGCTGCTCCTCGTCGCACCGAAGGCGCTGCTGCGCCTCTCCCCCGCGGCACGCCGGCGGGCGCTCGTGCTCGGCGCTCTGTACGGCGTCGCGCAGATCATGCAGACGGTCGGCCTGGCCCACACCCCGGCCAGCGTGTCCGGCTTCATCACCGGGATGTACGTCGTGGCCACGCCACTCCTCGCCGCCGTGCTGCTGCGCAACCGGATCACCCGGCTGACGTGGGCGGCCGTGCTGCTGGCCTTCGCGGGCCTGGCCGTGCTGACGCTCGACGGGTTCTCGATCGGGTACGGCGAGGCGCTCACGTTCGTGGCCGCGCTGCTCTACGCGCTGCACATCGTCGGGCTCGGCGCCTGGTCCCAGCCCGGCGACGCGGTCGGGATGTCGATCCTGCAGATCATCGTGGTCGCCGTGATCTGCCTGGTCGCCAGCGCGCCGCACGGCATCGTGCTGCCCGACAACGGCCGGGACTGGGCCTCGGTCGTCTACATGGCGGTCTTCCCGGCCGCGCTCGCGCTGCTGGCGCAGACGTGGGCGCAGGCGCACCTGCCGGCGACGCGGACCGCGATCGTGATGAGCATGGAGCCGGTGTTCGCGGCGCTCTTCGCGGTCTGGTTCGGCGGCGAGTCGATGACGGTGCGCATGGTGTCGGGCGGCCTGATGGTCCTCGCCGCCATGCTCATCGTCGAGATCGGCCCGCGTCGCAAGATCGAGGCCGAGGTCCCGCACATCGCGGTGTGACGCATCCGCATCGCGGGCGGATGCGGGGTGCCACCGCCGGGGCGCGTATGCTCGCCACGTGGCACTCACCTATTCGTTTGGACACCTGCCGGGAGCACCCGTGCAGGCCGTCGTCGTCTAGGCAGCCTCCACACCGTCCAACGCCCCCGGTCACTCCGCGGGGCGTTCTGCATGTCTGGGCCCCTCGGCGTGGCCGACTCTGCACCGAAAGAGGAACCATCATGGTCGTCGTCATGTCCCCCGAGGCCACCGAGGAGGACGTCGCCCGCGTCGTCGCCCGCGTCGAGGCCGTCGGCGGGGAGGCCTTCGTGAGCAAGGGGGTCGTCCGCACCATCATCGGTCTGGTCGGCGACCTCGACTCCTTCCACCACCTCAACCTGCGCGCGATGCACGGCGTCGCCGACGTGCACCGCATCTCGGACCCATACAAGCTCGTCAGCCGCCAGCACCACAAGGACCGGTCGACGGTCTGGGTCGGTCGTCCCGGCCACCAGGTGCCGATCGGCCCCGACACGGTGACCTTCATCGCCGGCCCGTGCGCCGTCGAGTCCGCGCAGCAGACCCTCGAGGCCGCGCAGATGGCCAAGTCGGCCGGCGCGACCATCCTGCGCGGCGGCGCCTACAAGCCGCGCACCTCGCCGTACGCCTTCCAGGGCCTCGGCGTCGCCGGGCTGGAGATCCTCGCCGACGTGCGGGAGGCCACCGGCCTGCCGGTCGTCACCGAGGTCGTCGACGCGCGCGACGTCACCGTGGTGGCGGAGTACGCCGACATGCTGCAGATCGGCACCCGCAACATGGCCAACTTCGGGCTGCTGCAGGCGGCCGGCGAGTCCGGCAAGCCGGTGCTGCTCAAGCGCGGCATGACCGCGACCATCGAGGAGTGGCTGATGGCGGCGGAGTACATCGCCCAGCGCGGCAACCTCGACATCGTGCTGTGCGAGCGCGGGATCCGGACCTTCGAGCCCGCGACCCGCAACACCCTCGACATCTCCGCGGTGCCGGTCGTCCAGGCGACCAGTCACCTGCCGATCATCGTCGACCCCTCGCACGCGGCCGGTCTCAAGGAGCTCGTGGTGCCGCTGTCGCGGGCCGCGATCGCGGTCGGCGCCGACGGCGTGATCGTCGACGTCCACCCCAACCCGGAGGCCGCGCTCTGCGACGGCCCGCAGGCACTGGAGGGACCGGAGCTGCGCGAGCTGGCGCAGGCGATGCGGCTCTTCCCGAAGCTGCTCGGCCGGGAAGCGGCTCGGGCGCCGGAGCCCGCCGTCTGAGGCATGCCCTAATCTGTCGCCCGGAACCGGAGGTAGACGGATGACGGACTGCGCCCAGTGCGGCCACGAGCTCGGCGTCGGCCGCTACTGCACCAACTGCGGTCACCCGGTCGACGCCCCCGCCGACACCGCCGTCGCGCCCGCTGCACCGGACGAGTGGCGCACCGACACCGCCGAACGCCCCACCTCGCCGGCGGCAGCGCCGCCGCCACCGGCAGCACCACCGGCACCGCCCCCCGCCTGGACGCCACCGCCGGCACCCCGGTTCCCGTTGTTCGCCGACGAGGTGGACGAGCCCGACCGGCCCGTCGCGCCGTCGACGCACCGCCGCCGCTCGCGGCTGGGCGCCGGCTGGGCGGCGTTGCTGGTCGTGCTGGCGATGGCCGTCGCGCTCAGCGCCTGGCTGCTGCTGACCGCCGACGACGACGAGCCGATCGGGGCGTCGGACCCGACGAGCAGTGCGCCCGCCACCAGCGAGAAGCCGGACCCCACCCCGGACAAGCCGTCGTCCGCAGCGCCCACCGGGCTCACCGCCGAGAGCCAGGTGACGGTCCCCGAGGTGGCCGCCCCGGGCAAGGACGTCTCCGGCAAGCCGGTCGACTACGAGGGCACCAACATGCTGGACGGCGTGCCGGAGACCTGCTGGCGGATGCCTGGCGACGGCACCGGCGAGGAGATCGTGGTGACGCTGCCGACGGAGACGCGGCTGCGCTCGGTGGGCCTGATCAACGGCTACGCCAAGAAGGGCGGCGACGTCGACTGGTACCACGGCAACCGGCGCATCGAGCAGGTCGAGTGGGTCTTCGACGACGGGACGACGGTCCCGCAGACGCTCGGCGACACGCCCGCGGTGCAGTCGCTGGACGTCGACGTCACGACCACCACGATCACGCTGCGCCTGGTCAAGGTCACCGCGCCGGGCACGGGATCCTCGCGGCGCGACTTCACCGCGATCAGCGACCTGGTGTTCGTGCCCCGCTGACGCGGCGTCAGCAGCCGAGGTCGTCGCGCAGCTTCTTCTGCTGCTTGTCGTAGCTGTCGTCCCCGGAGCTCTCGGTGTCGTCGTAGAACGCGCAGTAGATCGTCTTCGTCTGGCCCCGGTCCTGGTGCGTCTCCCAGGCGCCGACCCCGCTGAAGACCGCCGTCGCCACGGCCGCGACCGCGATCACCTGCAGGAGCAGACGCTTGGACCGTTCCGGGTCCTGCGGCCTCGCCGCCTTCGGCGGCCTGGGCGGCTTCGCCGACCCGATGCTGTCCTCGACCGACATTCCGTCCCGAGCGTCTTCCATGACTGGAGGCTAGAGCCCCCCGAGCACCGTGGCCGCCTTTTCCGCGTCGGCGCGCGTGATGTCGAGGTGCGTGACCAGGCGGACGGCCGTCGGGCCCACCAGCGACACGATGACGCCCTGCTCGCGGGCGGCGACGACGTACGCCGCGGCGTCCGAGCGCTGGACGACCACGATGTTGGTGTCCACCCCCGCCGGGTCGACGCCGCAGGCCTCGGCGATCAGCCGGGCGTGGGCGTGGTCGTCGGCCAGCCGCTCGACGTGGTGGTCCAGCGCGTGCAGCCCGGCGGCGGCCAGGATGCCGGCCTGCCGCATGCCGCCCCCCATCCGCTTGCGCCAGATCCGGGACTCGGCGATCGCGTCGGCCGAGCCGACCATCAGCGAGCCGACGGGGGCGCCCAGGCCCTTGGACAGGCAGACCGCCAGCACGTCGGCGACCGCGCCGTACTCCGCGAGCGGGGTCCCGGTGGCGACGTGCGCGTTCCAGATCCGGGCGCCGTCCATGTGCACGGCGACACCGACGCCCGTGGCGTACTCGCGCAGGTCCCGCAGGTCCTCGATCGGCAGCACCGCGCCGCCGGCGAAGTTGTGGGTGTTCTCGACGGCGATCGCGGCTGTCTGCACGAAGAACGGGCCCATGTCGGGGGCGAGGATCGTCCGGATGGTCGTCAGGTCGACCTGCCCGCGCGGGTGGATCCAGGTGCGCATCGTGACGCCGGAGTAGGCACCGTGGGCGCCGAGCTCGGCTCGCGCGATGTGGGCGCTGGCCTCGCAGAGCACCTCCTGACCGGGTGCGACGAGCGAGCGGACGGCGAGCACGTTGGCCATCGAGCCGGTCGGCGTGAACATCGCCGCCTCGTGGCCGAACAGCCCCGCCACCCGCTCCTCGAGCAGCGTGACGGTCGGGTCCTCGCCGTACACGTCGTCGCCCACCTCGGCGCGGGCCATCGCGGTCCGCATCGCCTCGGTCGGCTTGGTCAGGGTGTCGCTGCGCAGGTCGATCACGTGGTCTTGACTACCACGACGGGCGACCAGACCGACGTGGCGGACCCCCGACGGTGCGCCCCGCGTCGACCCGTGGCAGCCGACCTTGGACGATGGAGCTCACGCTTGGACGACAAAGCTTCATCGTCCGAGCGGGAGTTTCATCGGCCGGCCGATGAAACTCCCCCGGAAGCCGCCCCTGCCGGGCCGCTAGGCCTTCCGCAGCATCCCGGCCACGAGGAACGCGAGCTCGAGCGACTGCACCCGGTTGAGGCGCGGGTCGCAGACCGACTCGTAGCGGTTGGCGAGGTCGAGGTCGGTGAGCTCCTCGCCGCCGCCGACACACTCGGTGACGTCGTCGCCGGTGAGCTCGACGTGCAGGCCACCGGGCCAGGTGCCGAGCGAGCGGTGCACGTCGAAGAAGCCCTGGACCTCCTCGATCACGTCGTCGAAGCGGCGCGTCTTGTAGCCCGAGCTCGCCTCGAACGTGTTGCCGTGCATCGGGTCGCAGATCCACGCGACC
Organism: Nocardioides conyzicola; assembly: GCF_039543825.1. NCBI lineage: Bacteria > Bacillati > Actinomycetota > Actinomycetes > Propionibacteriales > Nocardioidaceae > Nocardioides > Nocardioides conyzicola. The sequence continues at coordinate 423,385 of NZ_BAABKM010000005.1, forward strand.
TGGACGCCCTCGGCGGTGACCTTCTCGATCAGCGGCGGCAGGCCGTCGCGGATCTTGCCGGCGCCGAAGCGGGTGATGAACGTCAGCCGGCCGGCCTCGTTCTCGGGGTTGAGCCGAGCGGCGAGCGCGAGGGCGTCGTCCGGGCTCGTCGACGGGCCGAGCTTCACGCCGATCGGGTTCTTGACGTGGCGGAGCAGCTCGACGTGCGCGCCGTCGAGCTGACGGGTGCGCTCGCCGATCCACAGGAAGTGCCCGGAGACGTCGTACGGCTGGTCGGTGCGGCTGTCGATGCGCGTCATCGCGTGCTCGTACTCGAGCACCAGCGCCTCGTGGCTCGAGTGGAAGTCGACCCGGTGGAACTCGTCGGGGTCGGCGCCGATCGCCTTCATGAACGTCAGGGCGCGCTCGATCTCGGAGGCCATCACCTCGTACTGCTGGCCGACCGCGGACTCACGGACGAAGTCGGTGTTCCAGGTGTGCACCTGGCGCAGGTCGGCGTACCCGCCGGTGACGAAGGCGCGGACCAGGTTGAGCGTGGCCGCGGACGAGTTGTAGACGTCGACCAGGCGCTGCGGGTCGGGGACGCGGGACTCGGGCGTGAAGTCGTAGCCGTTGACGGCGTCGCCGCGGTACGCCGGCAGCGTGACGCCGTCGCGGGTCTCGAGGTCGGACGAGCGGGGCTTGGCGTACTGGCCGGCGATCCGGCCGACCTTGACGACCGGCACCGACGCGGCGTACGTCAGCACGACGGCCATCTGCAGCAGCACGCGGAGCTTGTTGCGGACGTTGTCGGCGGTGACGCCCTCGAAGGTCTCGGCGCAGTCGCCGCCCTGGAGCAGGAAGGCCTCACCGCGGGCCACGGCCGCGATCTTGGTCTTGAGGTCGTCGCACTCCCCTGCGAACACCGGCGGCGGGACCGACCGGAGCTTGGCGACGACGGCGTCCACCGCGGACCGGTCGGGGTAGGCCGGCTGCTGCGCCGGGTGGAGGGCGTGCAGTGCGGCGAGGTCGGGGACGGTGCTGCTCACCCCGCAAGCGTACGGCGCGGGGCGTCCTCGACCGACTCGGCGGGTGGGCGCGAGACGCGGTGAACACCTCGTGAACAGCGCGCCGGGCGAGCCGGTGACCGGTCGACCTCGACCTACGATCGCGCCGTGCGACAGATCTCGGTGGCCGCGACGGCGCTCCTGGTGCTCCTGACCCTCAGCGTCTCCCCGGCTCGGGCCGACTCGGTCGTCGTCGCCTCCGTCGACCTGCCGTCGTCCATGCACGCGGTCCAGGCCGCGTGCGACGACCAAGGGCGTCCGTCCGGCGCGCCGGAGCCTGCGACGGCTTGGCTCTCCGTCGAGATGCCGTCGGCCCCTCTCGGATCGAAGAGCCTGGTCATCCAGCCCGAGCCAGGAACCCTCGGCGGACTGGAGATCCATCTCGCGTCGGCCGACCAGCTCGCGACCCTCGGGGTCGCGAGCTACGACACGCGGTTCCTGAGCGTGCAGCTCGGCTCGGGAGGTCCGCACCACAGCATCATCGGGACCCACGACAGCACCACCGGCTGGTACGCCTTCCACGCCGACGGCGCCGGGGACGGACTCGGCGACGGACCGCTCGACGTCTACCTGTGGTTCGGGGACTGCAGCGACTCCGGCCGATCGGTCCACGTCGATGCGCTGTCGTTCGGCGCAGCCGGCGACGTCACGACCTACGACTTCGAGTACCCCTCAGTCCATGCCGGGAGCCCGGGGAACTGGTGGGCCACCGGTGTCGCGTGGCGTGGCGTGAACTGCACCCTGAACGACAGCACCTCGCACGGCCTGCCGCTGACGATCGAGGGCGAGCGCCTCGTCGTCGAGGCGAGACCGCACGGTTCAGGAGCCTTCAGACGAATCGGGGCCGGGGCCACAGACCAGTACGGGCAGGTGGCGGTGCGGGACCGCCCGACGCGCAACACCGACTACCGGTGCCGCTACGCCGGCAACCCGGCCCGCGGCTTCCCCGCGAGCGTCAGTGACCCGACGGCGCTCGCCGTGGCGACCTACCTGACCATCCACGCCCACCGGACGAACCACGGGCGGCGCGTCCTCGTGACCGGCACCGCCACGCCGCGGCACCCCGGGACGCCGGTCGCCCTCCATCTCCGGCGCATCACGTGGGACATCGGACGCAGTCGGACCATCGACCGCGGCCGGCTCTCGAGGCACGGCGACTACCGGCTGACCGCACCTCTGCGGCCGGGCACGTGGGAGCTGTTCGTCTCCGTCGCGAAGGCTCCGGGCAACGCCGCCGGCCCGTCCGTGTCCCGCTACGTGAAGTAGCTCAGTCCTCGAGGTGCTCGATGTCGCGGAAGCCGGTCTTCTGCGCCCGGATGCCGCGGTTGGTCAGCCAGGTGCACGCCCACAGCAGGATGCCGAGGCCCAGCAGCCCGCCCGCGACCTGGTACTGGATCCAGTCGTCGCGGTCGCGCGCCCAGGGGCCGGCCAGGAAGAGGCAGGCCGCCGCACCGACGAACGGGGTCCAGCTCGGTGCGGAGAAGCCGCCCTTGGCGGCGGGGTCGCGGCGCAGCACCACGCACGCGATGTTGACGACGGAGAACACGCAGAGCAGCAGCAGCGCGGTGGTCCCGGACAGCGCGCTGATCACCGAGGTGTCGGCGAAGAAGGTCACCACGACGATCAGGCCGAGCGCGAGGACGGTCGAGAACGCGATCCCGGCGTACGGCGTGCGCCGGCCCGGCAGCACCTTGCCCAGCGTCCGCGGCAGCACGTCCTGGTGGGCCAGGCCGTAGAGCAGGCGGCTGGCCATCAGCATGTTGAGCAGCGCGGTGTTGGCGACCGCGATGACGGTGAGGAAGGGGAACACCTTGCCGATCGGCAGGCCCGGTGCGCCGATCTCGACGACCGACAGCAGCACCTTGCCCTCGTCGGCGACCACCGACTCGATCTGGCCCTCGGGGATCACGGCGATCACCGAGATCGCGACGAGCACGTAGAAGATCACCGCGATGCCGAGACCGGTGAGCATCACCTTCGGGAAGATCTTCACCGGGTCCTGCGTCTCCTCGACCATGTTGACCGAGTCCTCGAAGCCGACCATCGCGAAGAACGCGATCGCGGTCGCGACGGTGACGGCGAGGAAGAGCCCGCGGTCCGAGCCCGAGTCGAAGACGACGATGCGGCCCATGTCGGCGTCGCCCTTGGCCATCACGTAGAAGCCGATGCCGATCACGATGACCAGGGCGGACATCTCGATGAGGGTGAGCACGACGTTGAACTTCACGCTCTCGCCCACCCCGCGCAGGTTGATCCCCGCGAGCAGCACCATGAACGCCATCGCCACGACGGTGATCGCGGTGTTGCCCTGCGAGACGTGCCACCCCAGCCCGTCGAGACCGGTGAGCAGGTTGGTCGCCAGCAGGTTGGACGACGTCGAGGCGCTGGTGATGCCGGAGCAGACCACCGCGAACGCGACCAGGAACGTGACGAAGTGGATGCCGAACGCCTTGTGCGTGTAGAGCGCGGCACCCGCGGCCTGCGGGTACTTCGTCACCAGCTCCAGGTAGGAGAACGCCGTGAGCGTCGCGACCGCGAAGGCGACCAGGAACGGCACCCACACGACCCCGCCGACCTCGAGCGCCATCTCGCCGGTGACGGCGTAGATGCCGGCGCCGAGGACGTCACCGACGATGAAGAGCAGCAGCAGCTTGGGGCCGAGGACCCGCTTGAGGTCGGGGGTCGGACCATTGACGTCGGGATCGGCGGTCTGGGTCGTCATGGCGCCAGCCTGCCCCCACCCGGACCCCTCTAACCAGAGGGGCGGACGTCGAGCGTCAGCGGACCTCGCACCGCGGACGGTCGTCGCACGCCTCGACGTGGTGGTCCTCGAGGACGTCGCCCGCTTCGTCGTACGCGATCACGCGGGCGACCGTGCCGGGCACCCGTCCCCACAGCAGCGTCTGGTGCGCCACGACCGTGCCCGCCTCGACGTGGCCGGCGACGGTCTCGCCGGTCGTGCTGACCAGCTCGACAGAGGCGACGTCGGTGCCGTGGAGCCCGGCCACCACGAGCTGGCCGGCCGCGCCGGTCGAGTAGTCGTCGAAGGTGAAGACGCCCATCCCTGCGCCGGGATCGGTGAAGTCCGCGAAGGCCATGGCGCCCTCGTAGTAGCGCGTGCCGCGCTCGTCGGACAGCACGGCCGGCGAGCAGACCGGGAAGTTGCGGCGCTCGGCCACGCACGCGAGCTCGGCGTCACCGGACTCGACGACGACGCCGGAGGTGGCTCCAGCGTTGAGCCACGCGGGAAAGGCCGAGGGCGGGTAATCGCCGACCTCGGCGTACGTCGCGGTGCCGAGCGGGACCGCGGCGACGATGCGGTCCCGGTGCCCGACCCGGGAGCCGAGCGGCCGCGGCGCGTCCGGAGCGGGGATCACGACCTGCCAGTCCGACACCTGCACGGCGCCGGGGATCTCGGTCAGGGCGCGCTCAGCGACCGGTGAGAGCTGGTGCGGGTGGCCGGCCGGCGGCGGGTCGACGGCACCGATGCCCGGCCCGAAGGACCCGCTCAGCACCAGGCCGAGGGCGACGGCGGACGCGAGCACGCCGCCGCCGGCGACCAGCGCCGACCGGTGACGACGCCGCCTTCCGGCGGCCCGGATGGCGCTCAGGTCGGGTCCACCCGGCCCGACGTGGTCGTCGCCGTGCAGCTCGTGCTCGAGCTGGTCGATCGTGCGTGTGCTCATCGGAGGCCCTCCTGGACGAACGTGGCGGCGTCGGCGGTGACGCGCAGCTTGCGGAGCCCCCGCGACAGGGCGCTCTTGACGGTGCCCGGCGCGATCCGCAGCTCGCGGGCGACCTCGGCCTCGGACAGGTCGAAGTAGTGGCGCAGCACGACGACCCGGCGCTCGCGCTCGGTCAGCCCCGCCAGCAGACGCACGATCTCGTCGCGCTCGTCGGCGATCTCCGGTCCGGCGGTGCCGGTCGGCCACCCGTCGATCAGCCCGTCGGCCCCCGGGCCGCCGAACTCGGAGAGCCGTCGGCGCCGCAGCCGGTCGATGTTGGCGTTGACCAGGACCTTGCGGGCGTAGGCGAGCGCGTCGGACCGGCGGACCCGCCGCCAGCTCGCGTAGGTGCGGGCCAGCGCCGTCTGGGCGAGGTCCTCGGCGAGGTGGTGGTCACCGGTGAGGAGGTACGCCGAGCGGCGCAGCCGCGGCCATGCAGCTGCGGCGAACTCGTCGAAGTCCTCGTCGTGTGTCGTCACACCCACCCTTACGCAGGGAGTCGGGAGTCGGTTCCGTCGCGACTACCCGAAGAAGACCTGCGCCTCGGCGTACTCCGCCTCGCTGACCAGCTTGAGCTGAGCGGTGCCCTCGGCGAGCGGCACCCGGGCGATGGTGGTGCCGCGCAGCGCCATCATCGTCCCGAAGTCGCCCTCGGCGACCGCGTCGATCGCCTGCAGCCCGAAGCGGGTCGCGAGCCAGCGGTCGAACGCGGTCGGCGTGCCGCCGCGCTGGACGTGGCCGAGCACGACGGCCCGGGCCTCCTTGCCGGTGCGCTTCTCGATCTCGGCGGCGATCCGGTCGCCGATGCCGCCGAGGCGGACGTGGCCGAAGTCGTCGACGTCGCCGGACACCAGCGTCATGTCGCCGCCCTCGCGCGGGACCGCGCCCTCGGAGACGACCATGATCGGGGCGTAGCGCGACTCGAACCGGCTCTCGATCAGGCGGCAGACCTCCTCGATGTCGAAGGGCTGCTCGGGGATCAGCACGATGTTGGCGCCGCCGGCGATGCCGGAGTGCAGCGCGATCCAGCCGGCGTGCCGGCCCATCACCTCGACGACGAGGACCCGGTGGTGGGACTCGGCGGTGGTGTGCAGCCGGTCGATCGCCTCGGTCGCGATGTTGACGGCCGTGTCGAAGCCGAACGTGAAGTCGGTGCCGGACAGGTCGTTGTCGATGGTCTTCGGGACGCCCACGACGTCGACCCCGAGCTCGGCGAGCCTGGTGGCGACCCCGAGGGTGTCCTCGCCCCCGATCGCGACCAGGGCGTCGACGCCGTCGCGGGCGAGGTTCTCCTTGATCCGCTCCACGCCGTTCTCGAGCTTGAACGGGTTGGTCCGCGAGGAGCCGAGGATGGTGCCGCCACGCGGCAGGATGCCGCGGCACTGCTCGATGCCGAGCTCCATCGTCACGCCCTCGAGCGGGCCGCGCCAGCCGTCGCGGTAGCCGACGAACTCGAAGCCGTGGCTCTTGACTCCCTTGCGCACCACCGCCCTGATGACGGCGTTCAGTCCGGGGCAGTCCCCGCCTCCAGTGAGCACTCCGACGCGCATGACGGCCAGTCTGGTCCGTCAGCGTCGTCCCCTGCTAGTGCTGCGGCTGACCGATCTCGTGCAGCAGCTCGCGGAACCACGGGACGGACGGGTCGAACGCCTTGCCGCCCTTGATCCGGGAGAACTCGCAGACCCGGAGCACGTCACCGGCCTCCTCGTCGTGACCGACGACCCCGCTCTCGCCGCGCAGCGCAGCGTCGGCAGCGAGGTCGGCGCACGCCCGGATCAGGGCCAGGTCCTCGGCGTTGGCCGGTGCGGACCGGGAGAAGTAGCCGCTCTTCTGCACCATGGTCTTCTCGGCGCCCACCATGCCGGCGAACTGCTTGGCGAACCACGAGCCCGGGTTGACGGTGTCGAGCTTGACGTGCCCGAAGGCGTCGCGCTTGGGCTCCTCGCCACGGGCGAGCATCTCCTCGACGATCGTCGAGACGCCGGCGCCCTCGGAGAGGAAGACGTTGACGCAGCCGGTCTCGTCCATGACCGCCTTGAGGCGCTCGGCCTCCGCGGCGACGTCGAAGTCGGCCTCGGGGACGTAGACGCCATGGATCTCCCAGCTGCGCCGGGTGTTGTCGCCGAAGCCGGAGAACTCCTGGGCGTCGAGCCACTCGCGGTACTTCGCGGCGGTCGCGGCCGTCAGCCAGCCGCAGTGCCGACCCATCACCTCGTGGACGATCAGCATCCGCGGGTTGGACGAGTGCTCGGCGATGACGTTGCGGGCGAAGAGCGCCCCCTGCTCGGCGGCCGTCCACGCCCCCAGCGACTGCCGGATCGGCACGACGTCGTTGTCGATCGTCTTGGGCAGGCCGACGACGGTCAGCTCGTACCCGTTCTCGTGCAGGTACGCCGCGAGGTCGGCCGCGGTCGTGTTCGTGTCGTCGCCGCCGATCGTGTGCAGCACGTCGACGCCGTCCGTGGTGAGCCGCTCGGCGGCGACGTGGAGGGGGTCCTGCCCCTCCGCCACGAGCCCGCGCTTGACGCAGTCCTTCACGTTGGTGAGCTTGACCCGGCTGTTGCCGATCGGGCTGCCGCCGAACGCGTGGAGGAGGTGCGCCCGCTCGCGGTCCTCCGGGGTCACCGTGACGTGCTCGCCGCCGAGGAGACCGGCGTACCCGTTGAGGTAGGCGATGATCTCGATCTCCGGGTCGAGCAGCGTATAGCGCTCGATGAGGGCGCCGACCGCCGAGGAGAGGCAGGGGGCGAGGCCGCCTGCGGTGAGGAGGGCGACGCGGCGGACGGTCATGTGTCGGTGCTTCTTCCTGGTTCGAGCGTGATCGGGCATCCCTTTGGCCCTTCAAAGACTAAAGGCTCTCCGGGTGGTTGTCGCTAATGTCGCGCCATGACGTTCTCGATCGTGGCCCGCTCCGCGGATGGTGAGTCCTGGGGCGTCGCCGTCGCCTCCAAGTTCCTGGCCGTGGGGTCCGCCGTACCCGCCGCCGTCGCCGGGGTCGGCGCCATCGCGACCCAGGCCAGCGCCAACGTGGCCTACAAGGGCCTGGCCCTCTCCCACCTCGACGACGGCGCCACCGCGGCGGTGGCGCTGCAGCGGCTGCTCGAGGAGGACGAGGGGCGTGACCACCGCCAGGTCGGCATCGTCGACGTCGACGGCAACGCGGCCAGCCACACCGGGGAGGCCTGCCTGGACTGGGCGGGCAGCGTCATCGGGGACGGCTACGCCATCCAGGGCAACATCCTCACCGGGTCCGAGGTCGTCGAGGCGATGGAGGCGGCGTGGCTGGACTCCTCGCCCGAGGCGCCTCTCGCGCACCGGCTGCTCGAGGCGCTCACGGCCGGCGACGCCGCGGGGGGCGACTCCCGCGGGCGTCAGGCCGCCGCGCTGCTGGTGGTGAAGGACGAGGCGGGGTACGACGGGCTCGACGACATCGCGGTCGACCTGCGGGTCGACGACCACCCCGACCCGGTCACCGAGCTCGCCCGGCTCCTGGCGCTCAGCGACCTCTACCTGACCGCCTCGACGGAGGAGGAGAAGGTGCCGGTCACCGCCGAGCTGCTCGAGGAGCTCGAGGGCCTCGCCCGGGCCGGAGGCCACCGCGACTTCGCCGCGTGGGTCGGCACCGAGAACTACGAGATGCGCGTCGCCGCCGACAGCTCCTGGATCGACGTGCGCATCCTCGAGATCATCCGCGACACCGAGGCAGACATAACCGAGGCAGACATATGAGCGTCCTCGCGATCGACGCCGGCACCACCGGCGTGACGGCCCTGGTGGTCGAGCACGACGGCGTGATCTCGGCACGCGGCTACGAGGAGTTCGCGCAGCACTTCCCCAAGCCGGGCTGGGTCGAGCACTCCCCCGAGGAGATCTGGCAGGCGACCCTCCAGGCCACCCGGGAGGCCCTCGACCAGACCGATATGGAGGAGATCCGGGCGATCGGCATCACCAACCAGCGCGAGACCGTGATGCTCTGGGACCGGGAGACCCTCGGCTCCCCACGCCGGGCGATCGTCTGGCAGGACCGGCGTACGGCGGACCTGTGCACCGGCCTGCGCGACGACGGCCACGAGGACCGGGTGCGCGAGCTCACCGGGCTGCGGCTGGACCCGTACTTCTCCGGCACCAAGCTGATGTGGCTCGCCCAGAACGAGCCGCACACCTGGGCGCTGGTCGAGTCGGGTCGCTACGCGATCGGCACGGTCGACTCCTACCTGATCGCCCGGATGACGCGCGGCACCTACCACGTCACCGACGTCTCCAACGCGTCCCGCACGCTGCTCCTCGACCTGGAGACGGGCGACTGGTCCGACGAGCTGTGCGAGCTCTTCGGCGTGCCCCGCGACGCGCTGCCCGAGCTGGTCCCCAACTGGGGCGAGATCGCCGTCACCGACCCGAGGTCGTTCCTCGGCCTCTCCGTGCCGATCTCCGGTCTGGCCGGCGACCAGCAGTCGGCGCTCTTCGGGCAGACCTGCTTCGACGAGGGTGACTCGAAGTGCACCTACGGCACCGGGTCGTTCGTGCTCACCAACACCGGATCGACCATCCAGCGCTCCGACGCGCTGCTCGCTTCGGCGGCCTGGAAGTCGCCCGACGGCGACATCACCTACGCGTCCGAGGGGTCGATCTTCGTGACCGGCGCGGCCGTGCAGTGGCTGCGCGACGGCATCCAGATCGTCGGCTCGGCCAAGGAGAGCCAGGCCGTCGCGTCGGCCGTCGCGGACAGCGGCGGCGTGGTCTTCGTGCCGGCCCTGACCGGGCTCGGCGCCCCGCACTGGGACCCGCAGGCGCGCGGCCTGATCGTCGGCCTCACCCGCGGCACCACCCGGGCGCACATCGTGCGCGCGACGCTGGAGGCGATCGCCTTCGAGGTGCGCGACGTACTCGACGTGATGCCGCAGCTCTCGTCGCTGCGGGTGGACGGCGGGGCCGCCGCCAACGACCTGCTGTGCCAGCTGCAGGCCGACGCCGTCGGCGTACCCGTCGAACGACCGAAGGTCGTCGAGACCACCGGCCTCGGTGCCGCGTTCTTCGCCGGTCTGGGCGTCGGCGTGTGGGAGTCCACTGACGACCTCCGCCACACCTGGAGCCTCGACCGCCGCTTCGAGCCCTCGTCGGACCGGGCGACGGCCGACGCCGCCCATGCCCGCTGGTCCCGGGCCGTCGAGCTGGCGAAGGGGTGGGCTGAGTAGGCACGGCGGCATACCCACGGACGAGATGGCTGTCTGCCGGCGGTCCGCACGACCAACTCGCCCGTGGCTATCCCCTCAGCTTGGCCAGAGCAGCCGCCGCGGCATCACGCGCGCGGGTGGCGGCGGCGAGCTCGGACTCCGTCTCGGCGCGGGCGTCCTCGGCCTCGGAGAGCTCGTCGTCGGTCTCCTCGGCCGACGACTCGAGCTCGTCGATCTTGCTCCGGAGCTCGGCGATCTCGGCCTGGAGCTGCAGGCTGCGGGCCTCGAGCTCCTCGACCGCGGAGGTCGTCTCGCCGTGCGCGGCGGCAGCCTCCTCGACCGCGGCCTCGGCCTCCTCGAGGGCCTCGGTGGCGGCGGCGAGCGCCTTGGTGTCGGCCTCGGGGTCGGGTACGACGCGCAGGTCGGGCCGGGCGGGTGGCTCGGCGTCCCGCGACGGGGCGGCGAAGCCCAGCGCGTCGGGCACGGCGACCGCCGCCTCGACGTCGGCCGGGTCCAGGCCGGTGCTGGCGAGCGCGGCGGTCAGCATGCCGCTGCGCAGGGCCAGGCCGCAGCGCTCGTCGACCATCGCGGCGGTGAGCGTGGCCTCGACCTGGTCGGCGACGGCCTGGGTGACCTTGGTGCCCTCCTCGCGGGCGATCCGCCGGGCGCCGGTGGTGACCGCTGCGGTCAGCTGGCGGCGCTGGCGGCTCAGCGCCCGGAGCTCCTCGGCCGACATCGCGGCCTGGGCCTCGCGCAGCGCGGCGCCGACGGTGAGGACCTGCTCGACCTGCTCGGTGTCGCGGCGGACCAGCAGGTTGACCACCCAGGCCGCCGTCGACGGCTTGCGCAGCGCCTTCACCTGCGCGGCGAGCGGCGTGCCCTTGAGCGCCTTCGCCCGGGCGTCCCGAGCGGGGGTGAACTCCGGCAGCGGCAAGCCGTAGAGCTCGTCGGCGATGCTCAGCAGATCCGTGGGCACGTCGGCGGCCATCAGCCCGCCGGCCTCACGTACCGACCCCGCCGGTGCACCAGGGGGGCCTCGTCGTCGCCGACCGTGAGCTCCTGCACGACGCAGGTCAGCAGGGTCGACCAGCCGATGTCCACGGCCGACTCCAGGGAGACCGCCGCCCAGGTGGTCGCGTCCGCCAGGCGGGGTCCCCACAGGCTGTCCACGAACGACGCCATCCGCCACGGCCCGCCGGGCGCCGGTGCGGTGCCCGCGAACGCCTCGGCCAGGTCGCGCTGGGGCCAGGTCAGCAGCTGGACGATCGCACGCCCGGTGCGGGCGACGACGTCGGCCAGGTCACTGTCGGGATCGACCAGGAGCAGCACGTGGGCGGGCTCCCCGTGGGCGACCATGAGCGACGAGACGGTCAGCCCGGCGCGCCCCGCGTCGTCACCCGCGGTCACGAGCGCCACCGCGCCGCCGAGCCGGCCGCGGAGACGGCGTACCGGGTCGGGATCGGGGTCCGCGAACGGATGGGTGTCGTGGATGGTCACGACGCGAGCTTCGACTCGCCGCCCTGGTCGCCGTCCTTCTCGGACTTGGACAGCTCCTTGGCGCGGGTGGCGTACATGTCGACGTACTCCTGGCCGGACAGGCGCATGATCTCGTACATGATCTCGTCGGTGATCGAGCGCAGGATGTAGCGGTCGTTCTCGAGGCCCTCGTAGCGCGAGAAGTCCAGGGGCTTGCCGAAGCGGACTACCGGCCGGGTGAACCGCCCGAAGGTCTTGCCCGGCGGGGCGACGACGTCGGTGCCGACCACGGCGACCGGGATCACGGGCACCTTCGACTCGAGCGCGAGGCGGGCGACGCCGACCTTGCCGCGGTAGAGCTTGCCGTCGTGCGACCGGGTGCCCTCGGGGTAGATCCCGAACAGCTCCCCGTCGGCCAGCAGGCGCTTCGCGGAGATGATCGCCCCCTCGGAGGCGTTGCCCCCGGACCGGTCGATCGGCACCTGGCCGGAGCCGGAGAAGAAGCTCTTCTGGAGCCAGCCCTTGAGGCCCGGCGTCGTGAAGTACTCCGCCTTCGCCACGAAGGTCACCCGACGCTGCAGCGTGAGCGGCATGAAGAGCCAGTCGGCGTACGAGAGGTGGTTGCTGGCGAGGATCGCGGGGCCTTCGACGGGGACGTTGTCGGCACCCGTGACGCGCGGTCGGAAGACCAGCTTGAGCCAGGGCCCGAGTGCGATCCACTTCAGGAACCAGTAGAACACCGCTACCTCCGCACCAGACGAGAGTCCGTCGGGTCGCAGCCTAGGGCATGCCGTGCGCGGCTCGGGTGGTGCACACTTCCGCCATGACGATCCACCCGCTCGCCTCGCCGCACTCCGCCCCCGCCCAGCCGGACCTGACCGGCGGCCGGCGCATCGGCGTGCTCCTGAGCCACGGCTTCACCGGACAGCCGGCGTCGATGACGCCGTGGGGGCAGCACCTCGAGGCGTTGGGGTACGCCGTGGAGATCCCCCGCCTGCCCGGACACGGCACCACCTGGCAGGAGCTCAACACCCTGCGGTGGGAGGACTGGTACGCCGAGGTCACGAAGTCCCTCGACAAGCTGGTCGCCGAGAACGACGCCGTCGTCGTCGGCGGGCTCTCGATGGGAGGCGCGCTCGCGCTCCGCCTGGCCGAGGACCGCCCCGATATCGCCGGCGTGGTCGTGGTCAACCCGGCCGTCGCCAGCAAGCGGCTCGACGTCAAGCTGCTGCCGGTGCTCAAGCACCTGGTCGGCTCGTTCCCCGGCATCGCCAACGACATCAAGAAGGAGGGCGTCGAGGAGCACGGCTACACCAAGACGCCGCTCAAGGCGATCCACTCCTTCATGCAGGCGTGGCCGGTGATCATCGCCGACCTGCCGAAGATCACGGTCCCGGTGCTCTACTTCCGCTCGACCGAGGACCACGTCGTCGACGAGGCGTCCCAGCCGCTGATCACCAGCGGCATCTCGTCGCGGGACGTCACCGTCGTACCCCTCGCGAACAGTTACCACGTCGCGACCCTCGACAACGACGCCGAGCAGATCTTCGCCGGGTCGGCCGACTTCATCGCGCGGGTGACTTCGGCCTCCTAGGAGCGGTTTCACCCGGTGGGGCATACGCTCGTGGTGTGCCTGAGCATCCCCACGACGACGAGTTCGACCTCGGGCCCGAGGCGGACGCCGCGATCTCGGCCGACGAGCGAGCGTGGCAGGCGATCATCGACAACTACGGTGACCGCGTCGAGCTCGACGACCCGCCGCCGACGGCGCCCCCGTCTCCCCCGGTCGGACCCGTCTCCGACGCCCCCTTCGCCGGGCGTTTCGGCGACCCGCGGGCGTTCATCGCTCCGGCCGACGAAGTCGACGACCTCCCCGATGACGTCGACGAGGTCGACGGCTTCATCCCGCCCGAGCCGCCGCCGCTGCCGACGGTGGCACCGGACCGAGGCCTCGCCTGGGCCGGCGTGTTCGGCTCGCCTGTCGTGCTGCTGGTGTGCCTGATCCTCTCGGTCTCGATCCCCGCCTGGCTGGGCTACCTGCTGGTCATCGGGTTCGTCGGCGGGTTCCTCTACCTGGTGCTGCACATGTCGCGCGAGCCCCGCGACCCCTTCGACGACGGCGCCCAGGTCTGACCCACCGATCCCGGGCGTTAGTGTGCACGCGTGAGTGCCCACGAGACCGTCGAGATCACCGGCCACCTGATGGACCACGGCATCCTGTCGCGGGTCCTGGACGACATCCGGGAGTACGCCGGCGACTACACGATCGACCGCTTCGACGTCGGCCGGGAGACCGATGACCCGTCGCACGCGGTGATCACCGTGATCGCCGAGGACGACGAGGCCCTGCAGCGGCTGCTGATGCGGCTGCAGACCCGCGGGGTCAACCAGGTCGACCCGGGCGTGGCGAGCGTCGCCGAGGCCGACCGGGACGGGGTGTTCCCCGACCACTTCTACTCGACCACCAACCTGGAGACCCGGGTCCGCGTCGACGGCACCTGGCTCGAGGTCGGCAACCCCGAGATGGACTGCGGCCTGATCCTCGAGCGGGACGCCGACGGCAAGCCGGTGCGGGTCTACACCCTGCCGATGTCCGACGTGCGCACCGGCATGCTCGTGATCACCGGCGCCGACGGCGTACGCGTCACCGTCCCGACGCCCGACGCCAGCGCCGAGGCGTTCGGCTTCATGGAGTCGGAGGTCTCCTCCGAGAAGCCCCAGGCGGTGCTGGTGCGCCAGGTCGCCGACGGCATGCGCGAGGCGAAGGCGGCCGGCAAGAAGGTGCTGTGGGTCGGTGGCCCCGGGGTCGTCCACACCGGCGCCGCGCCGGCGATGGTCGCGATGGTCAAGTCCGGGTACGTCGACGTGCTGTTCGCCGGCAACGCGCTGGCCACCCACGACATCGAGTCCTCGCTCTACGGCACCAGCCTCGGCGTCGACCTGGCCATGGGCCGGGGCGTCGAGCACGGGCACGAGCACCACATCCGGGCGATCAACACGATCCGCAAGGAGGGCTCGATCCGCGACGCCGTGGCGTCCGGCGTGCTGACCGGCGGCATCATGCACGCGCTGGTCACCCAGGGGAAGACGTTCGTGCTGGTCGGGTCGGTCCGCGACGACGGCCCGCTCCCCGACGTCTACACCGACGTGATCGACGGGCAGCGGGCGATGCGGGCCGAGCTCGACGGCGTCGGCTTCTGCCTGATGGTCGCGACCATGCTGCACTCGGTCGCCACCGGCAACATCCTGCCGGCCTCGATCCCGCTGGTGTGCGTCGACATCAACCCCGCGACCGTCACCAAGCTCGCCGACCGCGGGTCCTCGCAGGCCCGCGGCATCGTCACGGACGTCGGGCTGTTTCTCGAGCAGCTCGCAGTCGAGCTCGTGCCCGAGTACCGGCGCTCCTGAACCGCTGACGGGCGAGGTCGGCCGCCCCGACCGCCCCCGCCTCCGGGCCGAGGGCGGCCCGGACGACCGGGGGGACGGTGCGGTGCGCGGCGCCGACCAGCGACTCGCGCAGCGCGTGTCGAGCCGGTTCGAGCAGCAGGTCGCCGGCGGCCGACAGCCCGCCGCCGATCACCACGATCTGGGGGTCGAACGACGCGACCAGGTTGGCGACGCCGACCCCGAGCCACTCGCCGACCTCCGCGAACGCCGCCAGCGCGACCGGGTCCCCCGCCGCCGCGGCTGCGGTGATCGCCGGCCCGGCCAGGTCCTCGACGCCCTGGTCGCGGACGAAGCGGGTGAGGGCGTTGCCGCTGCAGTACTGCTCCCAGCAGCCCGTGCCGCCGCACTCACAGGGCCGCCCACCGGGCACGACCTGGTTGTGGCCGAACTCCCCGGCCATCCCGTTGTAGCCGCGCAGCACCTCGCCGTCGAGGATCAGCGCGCCGCCGATGCCGGTGCCGAGAGTGACCACGACCGCGCTCTCCGCGTCGCCGACCGCGCCGTACGTGAGCTCGGCGCGCGCGGCGCAGTTGGCGTCGTTGTCGAGCACGACCGGGGCGCTCCAGCGCTCGGCCAGCCGCGCCCGCACCCCCTCGTCCTGCCAGGGCAGGTGCGGCGCGAAGCGGACCCGCTCCCCCTGGGCGTCCACGAAGCCGGCGGCGGCGATGCCGATCGCGCCGACCCGTCGTACGCCCGCGATCTCCTGCACCGCCTCGGTCAGCGCGTCCTCGACCAGGCGGGCCTCGACGCGGCGGCCCGGCGTCGTACGCGTGGCGGTGCGCAGCACCCGGCCGGCCGAGGAGACCGCGGCGGCCAGGACCTTGGTCCCGCCGATGTCGACACCGATGAAGAGGGGCACCGGGCTATTCGATCAGACGCACCGGGTCTCCGTTGACCGCAGCCGTCCATGTCGTCGTGTCGTTGACCGCCGAGGTGAACGACACGCGCACCCGGAACCAGCACCCGCCCGAGCTCAGGTAGTTGCAGGAGTAGTCCGTCGGGATCGGGATGTTGATGGTCTCCGACTGCGCGTTCCAGCTGGGGTTGGCCGAGTTGCTCACCCCGGAGATCGAGCAGTTCGGCAGCGTGACCGTCTTGAAGCCGGTGCCGGTGCAGTTCTTGATCGGCGAGCCGATCACGTCGGTCGGCGCCAGCACGGTGACCGTGCCGCCGGTGTTGCCCGGCGCGTCGCCGACGTCGAAGAACTTGAAGACGACGGTCTTGCCCGCGGCGCCCGGGAGCACCCGGATCAGGTTGAAGGTCGAGCTGGCCGCGTCGCTGTTGGCGAAGATCGGCATCCGCCCGTACGACGCCACCGAGACCGCCTGCGAGATCGTGGGCGTCGTGCCGTACACCCGGACCGCGAAGCGGTTGCTGCTCCCACCGTGCACGGACGTGTCGTCGGCCTCCCCCTGCTTGAACATCGCGCTGGTCGCCGCGTCGGGTGGGACGTAGCTGCCGTCGCCGCTCGTGGTGCCGCCGAGCTTCACGTTGGTGCGCACCTGCAGGTAGTAGTCGCCGGCCTGCGTCGGCGTGAACGTGCACAGCGTCCGCCACTGGTGGAACACCTGGGCGAGCTGGGAGTCGTACGCCGCGTTGGTCTTGTCGAGGTACTTCGCCATGAAGCCGTCGAGGTTCGGCTTCTGGTTGCCCCGGCTGTCCTTGCCCTCGTCCTTGTCGACGTAGTACCAGCCCTTGTACTGCCGCGTGCAGCCCGCCAACGGGGTCGCGTTCAGCGGGTTGTGGTCGTCCGAGGGCCCGCGCAGGCCGAACGACGTGACCGTCGCGGGCTGGCTCGTGTTGGCCTGCATGTCGCCCGTGCAGAACTCGTTGGGCGAGCCGCCGGTGTTCATCAGGTAGCGCGTCGTGGCGTCCGGTGCGTAGATGTTCATGTTGTTGGTGAGCGGCCCGTAGACGCCCTTCTCGCAGTAGTCGCCGGTGTGGACGGACGCCGGGTCGTAGAGCTGGAGGGTGATCGGCTTGGCGACCGCGGCCGGCAGCACCCGTACCAGCAGGAAGTAGCCCTCGGGCCGGAACTCGGTGTTGACCAGCCCCGAGGTGCAGGCCCACTCCGAGGCCGAGCCGCACCCGCGCACGGCGTACTCGTCACCGTTGCCCTTCGCGACGTCGGGGCCGTTCATGTTCATCCAGAAGTCGGGCGTCGAGGTGCACGAGGCGCCTGACGGTACGGCGAGCTGCGAGCCGGCCGGTCCGGCGTTGGCCGTGCCCGGGGGCTCGTCGCCCATGGTGTTGCAGGGGCTGCCCATCGGCTGCGGGCCGGTGTAGTCCGCGACCGCGTGCCGAGTGACCGTGGAGCTGCCGATCCCGAGGTACTTGGCGAAGATGTTGTCGATCTTGCTCGAGACCTTCACGTCGAGCTGGGTGGGCTGGCGTCCCGGGGCGACCGACACGGTCGTCGTACCGGTGTTGGGGAAGCCGTTGCGGCCGGAGACCTCGACCGCGGCCTTGGTCGCCTCGTTGAGGTCCTGCGGCATCCAGGTGACCCCGGCGAGCGCGGCGGCGTCGGCCGCCTTCTGCACGCGCTCCGCCTCGAGGTACATCCGGGCCAGGTCCACCGACACGGCGCACAGCGCGAAGAAGGTCGCCGAGATCACCACGGCCACGAGGACCGCCGCCAGGCCGCGCTCGTCGTCGCGCCGGCTGCTTCGTCGCTGGGTGCTCATGGGTGCGGGGTCACCGTCCCCGGCTTGCAGGAGTCGGGGTCCAGCGGCTCGAACTTCATCACCGCGCGGTCCTCCAGGCTGGCGCCGTCGCCGAGGAAGCCGGTCGAGAACTTGTGGGTGGCCCGGAGGTAGATCCCGAGCGTGTCGCCCTCGTTGACGCACGCGTTGACGGACGCGGAGTCCCAGGTGCCGCTGTCGTAGCGGAACGAGTCGGACGGAGCCCACCACTTGAACATCACGCAGGCGGTGATCCCCGAGCATGAGGTCGGCATCGTGGTCGTCGACTCGCCCCCGGGGAAGCCCTTCTTGTTCGCCTTGTAGATCAGGATGTACTTGATCAGGTCCTGCGGCATCGACTGACCCGCGTGCTGGATCGCGTCGGCCGCCGCCTGCGCGAACGCCGGGGTGCTCGTCGGCGTGCACACGGGCGCCCCAGCTCCCGACGGACAGGTGCCCGGTCCGGCATCGGCCGCCGCCGACGCCACCCGCGCCCCCTGACGGGTCGCCGACGTGATCGCGACGTCGTCCTTCACCAGCAGCGTGATCTCCACGATGCCGAAGATGACGGCCATCAGGATCGGCAGCACGAGGGCAGCCTCGACGGCGACGGCGCCCCGCTGGTCGCGGGCCGTCCGTCGGTGCAGGCAACGCGGTCTCCCGGACACCGGTCTCCCTTCCACGGGTGACCGGACGCTAGTGACAGAGCCGTGCCCGGCACATCACCTGCGGCCCGAAAGGGTCCGATCCGACCACGAGGTCTGACCGAACGGCCGACACGCAGGTCAGGGAGCGACGTACGCCAGGTCGAGGGTGTCCGTGCTGTCGCCCCACCGCAGTGCCAGGTGCCAGCACCCTGCCTTCGGCAGGTCGATGATGGAGGGACCGGGTCCACCGTCGACCACCCGGGTCGTGGTGTCCGAGCCGTCCGCGAGCGTCGCGGTGATGTGGAGCGTCGAGCTCTTGTCGTCGCGGGAGACCCACAGGATCTTGTTGTTGTGGTCGGCCGCGGGCGGACTCGCCAGCGGGTCCGCGAAGAGGATCGCGACGATCGCGCCGTCGTCGCCCAGCACGTACGGCATGCGCGGGCGAGGGTCCGAGAACCCCGACCGCGCCCACTCCGGTATGACCCGGTTCGGGACCGGGTCCACGCACGATGCGCCGGGCGCGGTCGTCGTGGGGTCTGTCCCTCCAGACCCCTCGGAGCTGAGGACTACCGGCACCACTGCTGCGGTGGCCGCCACGACCGCGGCCGTCGCGAGGCCCGCGACGCCCCAGCGACGATGGCGTCGACGGTTGCCCGCGGCGGCGAGATCCCGCGCAGGCGCCACCGGTACGGCGATGTCGTCGGTCGCCGCTCGCAGCAGCTCGGCAACCTGGTGTTCGTCGATCATCACTTCTCCTCGTGTGCTCGCGTGATGAGGTCACGCAGTGACGTGTCCTCGGAGAGCGCGGCGATGGCCCTCGACGCCCGGCTCTTGACCGTGCCGGGCGCGATCCCGAGCACGCTCGCGATCTGGGCCTCGGTCAGGTCGGCGAAGTAGCGCAGCACCAGCACCTGGCGCTGCTCGTGACCGAGCCGCCCGAGCGACGACCGGATGCTGTGGCTCAGCGACACCTCGGTCGCCGGGTCGCCCGTCGGCGGAGGCTCGGGCAGGTCCTGGTAGGGAATCTCCCCGCGCCACTTGCGGCGCCTGCTGCGGCCGATGCCGTTGACCAGCACCCGGTAGACGTAGGCGTCCCGGTCGTCCGCGGCCGACACCCGGCCCCACGCGGCGTAGCACCGGATCAACGCCTCCTGCACCGCGTCCTCGGCATCCTGGTCACCGCAGCCGAACAGGATCGCCGCGCGCACCAGGCGCGCGTAGCGGGCATCCACGAATGCCCGGTAGTCGTCCTCGTCTGGCTTCACGATCGTCCTTCGTCAGGTGCTCTCCTACCCCTAACGAGCACCTGGGCCATCCTCCCGGTTCCCTCAGGACGTGCGAATCACCCCGTCGGCGGTGCCGGCGGGGTGGTTTCAGTGGGTATGTCGGGTGTGCGTGGTGTCCCAGGTGTAGGAGTACCCGTACGGGGTGGTCCAGGTGAACGTGGTCGGGCTGGTGCGGGTGACGGTCCAGCCGCCGTGGGTCTTGTAGCGGTGGTGACCCCGGCACAGGGGCGCGAGGTTGGGGGACTCGGTGTTGGTGCCGTCGAAGTTCTCGAGATGGTCCAGGTCGGCCGGCCGTGCTGGTCTCGTGCAGTGCGGGAACACGCAGGTCGCGTTGGTCAGCACCGCCTGCTCCCGCATCGCCTCGGTCGGTCGGTAGGCGTCCGTCGACAGGTGCTCGTTGAGGTCGATGACCGGACGGATCGTGACCCGGGTGTTGGTGCCGGCGCACCAGCCCTTCACCTGCTCCACGGACACCGACGACCGAGTGTTCTCGACACCGGCGACTCCTGCCTCGGAGAGGTGGACGTAGATCACCAGCTCCCGCTTGCGCTGAGGCCGCGGTTCATCCTGGGTGCCTAGGTCGAGGGTCAGCTCCCGGCGGGCGAGCGCTCCGGCGGCCATCGACCGGCGGACGTTGAGCGACTCGGTGGAGCCGAGGTCGGCGAGCTCTTTGGCGCCGGCGGCGATCGCGTCGTTGAAGTCGATCGCATCCGCCAGGTCGAGCTCCCCGTCGACGTGGACAGTGCCGTTGAAGGACACCTGGTCCAGGTCCACATCCAGGCACCTCTCGTCGGCGGCCTCCCGGCGCCGCTTCTCCGCCAGCTGGGGGTCGAACCGGCGGATCGCGTCCTCGACGGCCCGGTCGATCTGCGCGAACGAGCACCGCCCGATGTGATGCGCGAGGTGGGCGTCCACGTAGCCGGCACCCGCCCGACAGAGCGGCTTGGTGGCCTGGGCGATCTTGCGGGCCTTCCACACCTGCACCCGACCCGACGTGACGGCGGCCCAGATCTTCGGGAGGCGGTAGCGGATCTCGACCGCGTCACCGAGGTACGTCCTGCCAGCGTCGGTCGACATCCCCAACGCGAGGGCGAGGTCACCGACGCAGAACTCCGCCACCAACGGTGCCCCCGGTCCGGCGACCGCGAGCTCGCCCTGGGTGCCGTCCACGGTGGCGGCGTCGTCCAGGGTGTCGGTGGGGTTCATGACCGCCCACGCAACGGCCAGCTCCAGCTTGTCGATCTCGACCTGGTTGCCGACGAGATGGCGGTCGTGGAGCGCGGCCAGCACCTGGTCCGGGGAGTCGTACGACTCCCCGGATCGGGTGGTGTCCTGGCCTTCGCTCATAGGTCTAGCCAAGCACTGGCCACCGACATTCAGACCCTGAAAACCCTTGTTTTGACCGGGATGTGGACAATTTCCAGAAGTATTTCCGCGGGTTTTTCGCGGCCGCCGGTGGGGTGATTGCCGGCGGCCGGAAACCCGGCCGCGGATCGCAACCCGCTGCCCGCCGTACCCGTCGTAGCTGCCTATCGGCGACCAACCCGAGTCGACCCGCAGCCAACGCACATCGCCCTGCCCACGCTGCGGGGGTCTCGACGACGCTCGCTGGCGCTCGCTGCTCGACCACCGAGGCAAGCCGCAAAGCCGGGCAGCGACCGCAACCCACCTGCCCGCCGTACCCGGCGTAGCTGCCTATCGGCGACCGACCCGCACGGACCCGCAGCCATCGCACATCGCCCCGCCTACGCTGCGGAGGTCTCGACGACGCTCGCTGGCGCTCGCTGCTCGACCACCGGGGAAGCCGAAAAGCCGGGCAGCGACGCCGACCCAAGACCGCCTCACCCGGCGTAGCTGCCTATCGGCGACCGACCCGAGTCGACCCGCAGCCATCGCACATCGCGCTGCCTACGCTGCGGGGGTCTCGACGACGCTCGCTGGCGCTCGCTGCTCGACCACCGAGGACCCGCAAAGCCGGGCAGCGACGCCGACCCGCGACCGCCGTACCCGTCGTAGCTGCCTATCGGCGAACAACCCCAGCGGACCCGCAGCCCGCGGTGACCGCACTACCTTCACTTCCACTGAGCGTCAGCGGCGGGAGAGGTCTGCGGCGCCGATGAGACCGGCCTTGTTGCCGAGGCGGGCCTTGCGGATCTCGGGGATCGGGCGGAAGCCACGGCCCACGAGCTGGCCGGCGAAGGCGGTGCGGGTGGGCTCGAGGAGCAGGTCCCCCGCCTCGCTCACGCCGCCGCCGATGACCACGACGCCCGGGTCGAGGATCTCGGTGAGGGACGCGATGCCCTCGCCGAGCCAGCGGCCGAGCTCGGCGAGCTGCTGGCGGGCGCCCTCGTCGCCGTGCTGTGCCGCCTCGGTGATGAGGGGGCCGGTGATCTTGTTGAGGTCACCGCCGGCGCGCTCGAGCATGCCGCGGGCGATCATCGCGCCGCTCATGGCGAGCGAGCGGGCCTCGCGCACGAGGGCGGAGCCGCTGGCGTACTGCTCGAAGCAGCCGTGCTTGCCGCAGCCGCACAGGATCCCGTTGGGCACGACCCGCATGTGGCCGATCTCGGCGCCGACGCCGTTGGCGCCGCGGTAGACCTCGCCGTCGAGGACGAGCCCTCCCCCGACACCGGTGCCGACCGTGACGAGCAGCAGGTCGTCGGCGTCGTGGCCGGCGCCGTAGACGAACTCGCCCCAGGCCGCGGCGTTGGCGTCGTTCTCGATGACCACGGGCAGGTCGACGCGCTTCTCGAGCTCGCCCTTGAGGTCCTCGTTGCGCCAGGCGACGTTGGGGGCAAAGAGCACGACGGCGCGGGCCTTGTCGACGTACCCGGCCGCGCCGACGCCCACGGTCGCGATGTCGTGACGCGAGCGCAGCTGCGAGACGAGGCCGGCGATGGCCTCCTCGATCGCCTCCGCGTCCGTCGCCGGCGACTCGACGCGCAGCTCCTCGACGATGGTGCCGTTCTCGTCGACCACGCCACCGGCGATCTTGGTGCCGCCGACATCGATCCCACAGGCCAGGCTCATCGGTCTCCCTCCTCGGGATCAGTCTGTACGTCGGGCTCGTCCGGCCAGTCACCGGTGTCGTCCAGGTCGATGTGCTCGACGCCGCCAGGGGCGGTCCGGCCGTCCGGCGACGCGGCCGAGAGCAGGCCGGCGAGGGCCTGGAGCGCTCCGGTCGCCGCCAGGGCGAGCTGTTCCTTCACCTCGGGGCGCAGGTCGCGCACCAGGTGCACGGTCCGGCAGATCGGGCAGTAGGTGCACTCCGGTGCACCCGTGGCCAGATGGCCCTCGAGGTCGGGCGTGGCGTCCTTGGCCCAGTCGGACAAGGCGCCCAGCAGCTTGACGGCCTCCTCGGCCACCGTGCCGACGTCCGGCGCGTGGCCCGGCTCGTTCGTGTCCCCGCTCATGTCACCTTCCAGCCTCGTCCACGGGGTCCTCGACGAACCGCACCTGCAGTTCCCCCTGCTCCACCCGGGCCCCGGCGATGCGATAGCGCGCCAGACCGGAGGGGAGCGTGATCAGTCGACGATACGATCCCACGGTCACGACCAGATCGTCGCCATTGCGCGCCAGATCGACCTCGGCGCGTGACACCAGCGGCAGCGAGAGCCGTAGCACGGCACCGTGCTCGCCGCTGCTGATCCGGAACGGACCCCGCGCCTTCGACGTCGCCAACGGGTCGGCGCCGTCGTACACCTCGCGGGCGAGCGCGGTCAGCGCGTCCACCCCGACGGGCTCGCGGGGGCGGTACGGCGAGCGCCAGATCGGCAGCCCGGCGAACGACTCCGCCACCCGCTCGAGCACCTCGTCCTGGGCGACCACCCAGCCCGCGCGCCAGTCGTCGGCGCCCTCGGCCGGGAAGATCCGGTTGGCGACGACCCCGTCCACGCGGTAGCCGAAGAGCGACAGCGTCGTGTACGCGCGCCGCGCCTCCGCCAGCACCACGTTCTCCGGGGTGAGCACGATCCGCACGCTGGCGTCCGGGCCGCTGAGCAGCGCGCGGACCTCCTCGAGCTCGGCGTGCAGCCGCTCGAGCGCGTCGAAGACCGAGTCTCCGGGCATCGGTACGCCGGCCGCGCGGCTGAGCACCGGGCGCAGCGCCTTGACCACGCGCCGCTCCACCGGCAGCACCCGCTGCATGTACCAGCCGAGCGCCTCCGGGAGCGCCAAGAGTCGGAGCGTCTCGGCGGTCGGCGCGCAGTCGACGACGATCACGTCCCAGGCACCCGACAGCGCCTGCAGCCGCAGCTCCAGGAGCGCCAGCACCTCCTCGGCGCCGGGGATGACCGTCAGCTCCTCGGCCGCCACCGGGTCCAGCCCCGCGACGTCGAGGATCGAGAGCAGGTAGCGCTGGATGTCGGCCCAGGACTGCTCGAAGCGCAGCTGGGCGTCGACCTGCTGCACGAAGAGCCGGTCGGCGACCTCGGTCGGCTCCGCGCCGATGGAGCCCGGTGTGCACCCGAAGGCGTCCGCCAGCGAGTGGGCGGCGTCGGTCGACAGCACCAACGTACGGCGACCCTCGGCGGCCGCGAGTGCCGCCGTACCGGCAGCGACAGTGGACTTCCCGACCCCTCCCTTGCCGGTGAGCAGGAGGATTCTCAGAGCGACTCCACGCGCTTCTTCAGACCCTTGAGCGCGGTGTCGATCAGGATCTTCTCGCCCTTGCGCTTCAGCATGCCGATCAGCGGGATCGAGACGTCGAGCGCCAGTCGGTAGGTCACCTCGGTGCTGCCGTCGCCCCGGTCGGTGAGCGTGTAGGCGCCGTCGAGCGCGCGCAGCATCTTGCCCTCGACCAGGGTCCAGGTGACCTCGTCGTACCCGTCCCACTCGTAGGCGAGCGTGTACTCGTCCTTGATCGGGCTCACGTCGAGTGCGAAGAACACCTGCTCGGCCCAGCCGTCGTCGCCGTCGACGGTGACCTCGGCCTTCGTCACGCCCTTGGCCCACTCGGGGTAGGCGGCGAAGTCACCGATCACCGCCATGATGTCGGCGGGGGCTGCGTCGATCACGATCGACGAGGTCGTCTGCTCGGCCATCGTGTCCCCCTGGGTGTCGTGGGCGGTTCGGGCAGCGAGCGTACCGGATCGACCCGGTCCCGGGCCCGCGCGGTAACCTCAGCCGGTGCGCGAGTTCTCGACCCCCCTGACGACCGAGATTCCGTCCACCGGCAATCTCACCGACGACGTGGTGACCAACGCCCGCGAAGCCGGTTCCGCTGTCCAGTTCAGCCGCCGCTCGGGCGCGCCCGACGCGGGCTGGGAGGACGTCACCACCGCGGAGTTCCTCGCCGAGGTCAGCGCCGTCGCCAAGGGCCTGATCGCGGCCGGCATCGAGGTCGGCGACCGGGTCGCCCTGGTCTCCAAGACCCGCTACGAGTGGACGCTCTTCGACTACGCGATCTGGTTCGCCGGTGCGGTCACGGTGCCGATTTACGAGACCTCCTCGGCCGAGCAGGTGCACTGGATCCTCAGCGACTCCGGCGCCCGCGCGGTCGTCACCGAGACCCCCGACCACCTCGCCCGGGTGCGTGAGGTCCGCGGCGACCTCGACGACCTCAACCACGTCTGGTCGATCGCGGACAACGCCGTCGACACGTTGAGCCGGCTCGGCGGGGACATCTCCGACGAGGAGCTCGAGAAGCGGCGTACGACGGCGACGCCCCTGGACCTGGCGACGCTGATCTACACCTCCGGCACGACCGGCCGGCCCAAGGGCTGCATGCTCACGCACGGCAACTTCATGTTCGAGCTCGGCGTGGCGGTCAACGAGCTCGACGAGCTCTTCCTCGACCACAAGGGCTCGACCCTGCTCTTCCTGCCGCTCGCCCACGTGTTCGCGCGGATCATCCAGGTCGGCTGCATCAAGTCCCGCACGCGCCTCGGCCACTCGGCCGACATCAAGCAGCTGCTGCCCGACCTCGCCGAGTTCAAGCCGACCTTCATCCTCGCGGTCCCCCGCGTCTTCGAGAAGGTCTTCAACACCGCCTCGCAGCGCGCGACGGCCGACGGCCGCGGCAAGATCTTCGACGCCGCAGCCGAGACGGCGATCGCCTACTCCCGCGGCATCGAGCGCGGCAAGATCCCGGTGCGGGTCCGGGCCAAGCACGCCGTCTTCGACAAGCTCGTCTACGGCAAGCTCCGCACCGCGCTCGGCGGCGAGTGCGAGTACGCCGTCTCCGGTGGCGCGCCGCTCGGCGAGCGACTGGGCCACTTCTACCGCGGCATCGGCCTGGTCGTCCTCGAGGGCTACGGCCTCACCGAGACGACCGCGGCGCTCAGCGCCAACCTCCCGGACGCGACCAAGATCGGCACCGTCGGGCGACCGCTGCCCGGCACCGCCGTACGCGTCGCCGACGACGGCGAGCTGCTCTTCCGCGGCGGTCAGGTGATGGCCGGCTACTGGCACAACGACGAGTCGACCGCCGAGGTCCTGGAGAGCGACGGCTGGTTCCACACCGGCGACCTCGGCGAGGTCGACGACGAGGGCTTCGTCCGGATCACCGGGCGCAAGAAGGAGATCCTGGTGACCGCCGGCGGCAAGAACGTCGCCCCCGCGGTCCTCGAGGACCGCCTCCGCGGCCACCTGCTGGTGGACCAGTGCATCGTCGTCGGCGACGGCCAGCCCTTCATCGCGGCGCTCATCACGCTCGACCGCGACTCGGTCCCGTTGTGGGCCGAGCAGCACGGCAAGGGCACCGACATCGCCGCCCTGGTCGACGACCCGGACCTGCGTGCCGAGATCGAGACCGCGGTCGAGGAGGCCAACAAGGCCGTCTCCAAGGCCGAGTCGATCCGCAAGTTCACGATCCTCCCGGACGAGTGGACCGAGGAGGGCGGCCAGCTCACCCCGAGCCTCAAGCTCAAGCGCAACGTCGTGATGCGCGAGCTCAAGGACGAGGTCGCGGCCCTCTACGTCGGCTGACGCGCCTCATCCTTATCGCACAGGCTGCATCGATATCGGCTGAACGGCCCGTCGACGAGACCGGTCCAGACCACTAGAACCCGTTTCGGACAGATCGGGTCGCCCCGTCCTAATCTGCTCCTGCTTCAACCCCGGCGGGGGCGGGGGTTGACGGCTTCGGCCGTCGCCCATTGTTCTTCGACCGCGCCCGGGTTCCGAGCACGGTCACTCTCGGGAAGGTTTGGCGACCGTGGTCCATCGGAAGTTTCTGCTCGTCGGAGCGGTCCTCGCCGCCGTGGCCGGCGCGGCACTCGTGTTCCTGTACGTCCGCAGCGCGGACGCACGGGCGGAGAGCCGCTTCGACCCCGTCCAGGTGCTGCGGGCGACCGTCGCGATCGAGCCCGGTGAGAGCATCACCGCCGCGTCGCAGAGCGGCAAGCTCACGCTCGAGGAGGTCCCCCGCGACCAGGTGCTCCCCGACGCGCTGACGAGCATCGACGCGCTCGGCAAGCAGGTCGCGCTGACGCGGATCTACCCCGGCGAGCAGATCGTCGCCGCGAAGTTCGGCAGCGACGCGGCACCGCCGAGCGCGCTGCAGATCCCCAAGGGCCAGATGGCGATCTCGGTGAACCTCACCGACCCGGCGCGCGTCGCCGGCTTCGTCAACCCCGGGTCCGAGGTGGCGATCTTCGTCAACGGCACGGAGGAGGACGGCAAGGCCTACACCCGACTGCTCCTCGACCGGGTGACCGTGATCGGCGTCGGGTCGACCACCCCCGTCGCCACGACGACGACCGACGACGCCGGCCAGGCGACGACCGAGGCGCTCCCCCGCACCCTGCTGACGGTCGCCGTCGACCAGGCCGACGCGCAGCGGGTGCTCTTCGCCGTCACCAACGGTGAGCTGGCGTTCGCGCTGCTCACCGAGGGCAGCGCCGTGGCGCCCGCCCCGCCGGTCACCGCCGACTCCCTGTTCTGACAGGGGTCACCCAGCACCACCGCGATGCACCAGCAGTTCCAGAGCACCAACTCGGAGGGAAGCTCGAAATGCCGATCGTCGTCGACCCGGACAGCAGCGCAGTGGCTGCGCTCCTGGCCGCCTTGCCCAGCAGCGCCCAGCCGTCCTCGCACGGCGTACCGTCCGGAGACCGCCTGCTCAGGTGGCTCGACGAGCACCCGACGGAGTACGTCGTGGTGATCGGCCCCACCATGCCGTTGGAGGAGGCGCTGCTGCTCTGCGAGGGGCTGCGGGTCGCGCGGCCCACGCTGAGCCTCGTGCTGGTCCGGGCACAGCTGGAGTCCGCGATGCTCACCCGCGCGATGTCGTCCGGCGTCCGCGAGGTCGTCGCGCTCGGCGACACCGCCGGCCTGCTCGGCTCCGTGGGTCGTGCCGAGGAGCTGCACCTCGCGCTGCGGGGTCCCGGGAGCGCCGGACCGGCGGGCCGGATCGTCACCGTCTTCTCGCCCAAGGGCGGGGTCGGCAAGACCACGCTGGCGGTCAACCTCGCGGTCGCGCTCAGCAAGGGCGGCGTCAAGCGGGTCTGCCTGGTCGACCTCGACCTCGCCTTCGGCGACGTGGCGATCACCCTGCAGCTGCTCCCGACCCACTCGATCGAGCACGCGATCGGCTCGGAGGCCGCGGTCGACCTGCCCCTGGTCGAAGGCCTGCTGACCCGGCACGAGGCGTCGATCATGGTGCTCGCGCCGCCGAGCCACCCGGACGTCCGGGAGCGCATCACCGCGCTGCTCGTCTCGCGCATCCTGGCCGCGCTGCGCACCGGCTTCGACTACATCGTCGTCGACACCGCGCCCGACTTCGACGAGCACACCCTCACCGCGCTCGACGAGAGCGACGAGTGCGTCATGGTCGCCACGCTCGACCTGCCGACCCTCAAGAACGTCAAGATCGGCCTGGCCACCCTCGACTCGCTCGCGATCGCGTCCGGCCACCACCACGTGGTGCTCAACCACGCCGACGAGGACACCGGGCTGACGATCCAGCAGGCCGAGGAGATCCTCGCCCGCCGGATCCAGGTCCGGATGCAGACCTCGATCGACGTCGCCCGGTCGACCAACCAGGGCGTCCCGATCATGTCCAGCCAGCCCGAGCACGCGGTCAGCAACGCGATCCGCGGCCTGGCCGCCCAGCTCGCCGGTGGGGCCGCGGACCCGTTCGCGGTCGCCGAGGAAGATCCGCGGCGCCGACGGTCCGGCCGCCGCATGAAGCTGCGGAGGTGACCAGATGACCACACTGTCCGAGCGGCTCGCCGCCCTGCGTCAGGCCCAGCAGGCCGGCGCCGTCGTACCCACGCCCCGACACGACGTGGTCGAGGTCCCGACCGACTCCCCCGTCGCGGGCAAGCGCCGGGCGACCCCGGCGCCCACCGAGGTCGACCTCCGTCCGCGCGGCGTCCGGACGTCGTCCGCCGACGAGGACCGGCTCGACGAGGTCCGCTCGATCGTGCACGGCGAGCTCCTCAAGACCCTCGGCCCGCAGCTCTACGAGGCCGAGATGGACCAGGAGGAGCTCGACCAGGAGCTGCGCACGATCCTGGCGGACGTGCTCGGCGCCCAGGAGCGGCCGCTGAGCGCGAGCGACCGGCTCCGGGTGACCCAGGAGATCCGCGACGACATCATCGGCTACGGCCCGATCGAGCCCTTCCTGCACGACGCGGAGGTCTCCGAGGTCATGGTCAACGGGCCGGACAGCATCTTCGTCGAGCGCAACGGCCGCCTGACCGCGGTGCCGGCGCGCTTCGCCGACGAGGACCACCTGCGCCGCACCATCGACAAGATCGTGTCGCGCGTCGGCCGGCGCGTCGACGAGTCGAGCCCGATGGTCGACGCGCGGCTGCCCGACGGTTCGCGGGTCAACGCCGTCGTGCCGCCGCTGGCGGTGGACGGCTCGATCCTGACCATCCGGAAGTTCGCCGCCGACCCCTTCACCGCGGAGGACCTGGTCCGGTTCGGCACCCTCACCCGGACCGCCCGGGACTTCCTCGACGCCTGCGTGCGCGGCCGGCTCAACGTCGTGGTCTCCGGGAGCACCGGCGCCGGCAAGACCACCACGCTCAACGTGCTGTCGTCGTTCATCCCGACCGACGAGCGGATCGTCACGATCGAGGACGCCGCCGAGCTGCAGCTGCACCAGGACCACGTCGTACGCCTCGAGTCACGGCCGTCCAACATCGAGGGCCGGGGCGCCGTCACCATCCGCGACCTGGTCAAGAACAGCCTGCGCATGCGGCCCGACCGCATCATCGTCGGCGAGGTCCGCGACGCCTCCGCCCTCGACATGCTCCAGGCGATGAACACCGGTCACGACGGCTCCATCTGCACGGTCCACTCCAACGGTCCGCGGGACACGCTCTCCCGCGTCGAGACGATGGTGCTGATGGCGGGCATGGACCTGCCGATCCGCGCCATCCGCGAGCAGGTGGCGTCGGCGGTCGACCTCATCGTGCACCAGTCGCGCTTCCGCGACGGCAGCCGCCGAATCACCCACATCACCGAGGTGGAGCGGATGGAGGGCGAGGTCATCACCCTCCAGGACATCTTCGTGTTCGACCACTCGCAGGGCTACGACACCGACGGCCGGGTGCTCGGCCGGCTGGTCTCGACGGGCCTGCGGCCCAAGCTGCTGGACAAGCTGCGCGAGTCCAACGTGACCGTCGACCCGATCATCTTCGCGACGGCCGGGTGACGTCGATGACCCAGACCCCCCGGCTCCGGAGGACGCTGCGCACGGCGCGCGCCACGCTGGTGTGCGCCCTCGCTGGTGTGTTCGTCGCAGGGCCGCTCGTTGCGGGGCCGGCGGCAGCAGCAGCCGACGACTCCGGGGCCGGGGTCACCCACGTCGAGATGGCCGGCGGCCGGCTGCGCGTGCTGGTCTCGGTGCCGCCGGGCACCGACGTCGACCTCGACGGCGTGACCGTGACCGTGGACGACCAGAAGGCCTCTGCACGGGCCGAGTCGGCCGGTGCCGCGGGTCGGGTGCGCCGTACCGTGGTGCTCGCCATCGACACCAGCGACTCGATGCGCGGCGAGCGCGCCGACGCGGCCCACGCGGCGGCCCTGGGCTTCCTCGACACGGTGCCGCCGGACGTCTACGTCGGCATCGTCACGTTCGACGGCGAGGTGGCCACCCCGCTGCCCCCGAGCCTGGACCGGGACGCCGCCCGCGCGGTGGTCGACGGGCTCGGCTTCGGCCACGGGACCCGGCTCTTCGACGGCGTGAAGGCCGCGATCACGCTCGCCGGCGACCAGGGCCAGCGCTCGCTGCTCGTCCTGTCCGACGGCGCCGACACGACCACGACGCCGCTGGCCGACGTCACCCGCCGGCTCGAGGACGGCGAGGTGCTGCTCGACGCGGTGTCCCTGCGGGCGAAGGACACGTCCCTCGCCGCGCTCGCCGCCGCCGGCAACGGACAGGTCATCAGCGCCGAGCCCGACGCGCTCGCCGCCGCCTTCGCCGAGGAGGCCGACGCCCTCGGGCGTCAGGTCCTCGTCACGGTGACCGTGCCCGACGAGGTGACCGCCACCGAGGCCAACGTCTCCGTGCGACTCCCCACCGACCACGCGACGCTCAGCGCCACGGCGTACACCACCGTGCGCCGGCACGCGGCCACCCCTCCGGCTTCGGCGCCGGTCGCCGCAGCCGTCGACGACCCGCTCGAGCTGCCGGACTGGGCGGTGTACGCCGGGATCGCGGCCATCGGCGTCGCGCTCCTCCTGGTGCTCCTCGTGCTCGTACCCGCCAAGCCCAAGCCGATGGGCGCCGCCGCCCGCGTCGACGCCTACCTCGGCGGCCAGCACGCCGCCGAGCAGACCCGGCAGGCCGAGACCCTGGCGCCCGTGCGCGAGGCCGCCGACCGGATGCTGTCGCGCAACCGCGGCCTCGAGGAGCGGATCGGCCTGCGGCTCGAAGGTGCCGGCAGCGAGCTGCGGCCCGCCGAGTGGCTGCTGGTGCACGCCGGCATCGCGGTCGGTACGACGGTCCTGTGCCTGCTCCTCAGCGGCGGCGGCGTGCTCCTCGGCCTGATCGGCCTCGCCCTCGGCGGGTTCGGCCCCTGGATCTACCTCGGCTTCAAGCGATCGCGGCGGCGCAAGGCCTTCAACGCGGCCCTGCCCGACGCGCTGCAGCTGATGGCGGGCGCCCTCGAGGCCGGTCTGTCGCTGTCGCAGTCGGCGGACACGATCGTCAAGGAGGGCATCGAGCCGATCGCCTCGGAGTTCCGCCGTGCGCTGGTCGAGACCCGCCTCGGCGTCAACCTCGAGGACGCGCTCGACGGGGTCGCCGAGCGGCTGCAGAGCGAGGACCTCGGGTGGGTGGTGATGGCGATCCGGATCCAGCGCCCGATCGGCGGCAACCTGGCCGAGCTCCTGGGCACCGTGGCCGCCACGATGCGCGAGCGGGAGTACATGCGTCGGCAGGTGGCCGCGCTGGCCGCGGAGGGCAAGCTCTCGGCGTACGTCCTGGGCGGCCTGCCCCCGGCGTTCCTGCTCTACCTCCTCGTGTCCAACCGCGACTACGTGATGCCGCTCTTCACGACCCCGATGGGTCTGACGATGCTGGTCGGCGCCGGGTTCCTGCTCGCCGTCGGGGTCTTCTGGATGAGCAAGATGGTGAAGGTGGAGGTCTGACATGGTCCTGCTCTTCGTCCTCGGCTGCGGCCTCGTCGCCGTCGCCCTGGCCCTCACGGCGGCCGCCCTGCGGCCTCGCGTGCAGACCGGAGGTGTCGCCCGGTCCATCGCCGTCCTCGAGTCGATCACGTCGCCGGCGCCGGTCGCGCTGACCCGCGAGATCGACCCGCCGTTCGGCGAGCGGATCCTCGAGCCCCTGCGCCGCCGCGCCCTGCGCATCGGGCGCCGCCTCACGGGTGCCGACTCCTCCGAGCGGATCCGCCACAAGCTCGACCTCGCCGGCAACCCGGCCGGCTGGACGGTCGACCGGGTGGTGTCGGCCAAGGTGCTGTGCACGTTCGTCGGCTTCGCCGTCGCGCTGGCGGTCTCCCTCGTGCTCGGGGTCTCGCCGACCATGCGGATCGCGCTGCTCGCGATCGGCGCCGGGATCGGCTGGTTCGGCCCCAACCTCTACCTCTACCAGCGCACCTACGAGCGCACCGAGCTGATGCAGCGCGAGCTGCCCGACTCCATCGACCTGCTGACGATCTGCGTGGAGTCCGGGCTCGGGTTCGACGCGGCGATCCAGCAGGTCGCCCGGAGCACCGACGGTCCCCTGGCCGACGAGCTCAACCGGATGCTCCACGAGATGCAGATCGGGATGGGCCGCGGCGACGCGCTCCGGGCACTCAGCGAGCGCAGCAACGTCGCCGACGTCCGCTCGTTCGTCGGCGCGATGGCCCAGGCCGACGCCTTCGGCATCCCCGTGGCCCAGGTGCTGCGCACCCAGTCGCACGAGATGCGCGTACGCCGCCGGCAGCGGGCCGAGCAGCGGGCCCAGCAGGTGCCGGTGAAGATCACCGTGCCGCTGATCTTCTGCATCCTGCCCTGCCTCTTCATCGCGGTGATGGGTCCGGCCGCGATCTCGATCATGGACTCCTTCTGATGGCCACCCTGGGCGGCTCGGCGATCACGGCGTCGCAGCGCCGGAGGCGGGGCATGGCCGGCATCGCCCGCGTCTTCGGCCTGGTGGCCGTGCTGGCGCCGGCCCTGTCCTCGCAGGACGGCATGGTGCTCCTCGGCGTGGCCACCGTCGGGATGGTCTGGGCCACCACCCAGGTCGCCGAGCACCGCCTGGTGCGCGGGGTCTTCACGGTCGAGCTGGCCAGCGCGGCGCTCGTCGGGCTCGTCTGCGCAGTGACCTGCACCCTCGCCACCGAGTCGGGTCCCGGCATCCTCGGGGTCCTCGCGATCCCGCCGGTCACCGCCGCCATCCTGCGCGGTGCCCAGGCCGGCATGTTCGCGCTGGCCGCGGGCATCGGGGTCTTCGTGACCGGGACGTGCCTGGCCGACGCGATGACGCTGACGCTGGCGAGCACCACCTTCACCTGGCTGCTGACCGGCCTGGGCTTCGGGCTCATCGGCGCCGCGCTGCACAGCACGCTGCTCGGCTCCGACCAGCTCGCCGCCCACCGCAGCGCCCAGTCGCTCATCCACCAGCTGGCGTCGGTCTCGGACCGCCTCGGCTCACCGCTGGAGCCCGAGGTGCTCGGCACCGACCTGCTCAACCGGCTCAGCGCGTCGCTCGGCGCCGCGGACCTGCCGGCCCGGGGCCTGATGCTCCAGGCCCCGACCGACGGCACCCTGGTCTGGGTCGCCGGCGCCTCGGCCGGGACCGGGTCGCACCTGGCCGCGGAGGCCGTCGTCAGCGGCCGGCCGGCCATCGGCGGCCACACCTTCGCGCTCCCCCTCACCAGCGACGGCCGGGTGGTCGCGGTCGTCTCCGGGCACCTGTCCCCCACCGTCGACCGGATCGCGCTGGGCGAACGCCTCCAGCGGCTCGGCTCCGGCCTGGAGGACCAGTCGGTCGTGCTCGAGACCGCGCTGCTCTTCACCCGCTTCCGCAACACCGCGACCGTCGCCGAGCGGCGCCGGCTCGCCCGCGAGATCCACGACGGGGTCGCCCAGGACCTCGCGTCGGTCGGCTACCTGCTCGACGCCATCAACGGGCACCCCGACCCGCTGGAGCAGGCCCAGCTCCTCGAGCAGCTCCGCGGCTTCCTCGGCGAGGTGCTCGCCGACCTCCGCCGCGCCCTCGTGGAGCTGCGCACCGACACCGGCCCGGGCCAGAGCGTCGGTGCCGCGCTGGAGGACCTCGCCCGCAACGTGGAGAAGCTGACCGGCATCACGTTCCACGTGCGCCTCCACGAGGAGGGCACCCGGCTGCGCCCCGAGGTCGAGGCCGAGCTGCTGCGCATCGGCCAGGAGGCGATCACCAACGCCGTGCGCCACTCCGAGGCCAGCACCATCTGGATCACCTGCCGGGTCGCGGCGCCGTACGCCGAGGTCACCGTCAGCGACAACGGCCGGGGGCTCGGCGAAGCCCGGGCCGACTCCCACGGCCTGCAGATCATGCGCGAGCGCGCCCGCCTCATCGGTGCCGAGCTCGCGCTCACCGCCCGCCCCGGTGGCGGCGTGGTGCTGAAGGCACGGGTGCCCGCGGCACTCGTCACCAACGATCTCGACCCGGACCTCGGGTCGCAGTCCGGAAAGGTCCCCGCATGAGCGACACGGCCCCCCACTCCCCGACCACCGTCCTGCTCGTCGACGACCACGACCTGGTCCGGGCCGGGCTGCGCGGGGTCTTCGACCGCGAGCCCGACCTGACGGTCGTCGGGGTGGCCGGCACCGTCGCCGAGGCGATGGCGGCGTACGCCGAGCTGCGCCCCGACGTCGTCGTGACCGACCTCCAGCTCCCCGACGGCACCGGCATCGACATCGTGCGCGCGATCCGTCGCGGCAACGACCGCACCGGGCTGGTGATGCTGACCATGCACACCGGTGACCGGCCGCTGCTGGCCGCGATGGACGCCGGCGCGTCGGCCCTCGTCGGCAAGGACGCCCCCTCCTCCGACGTGGTCAACGCGGCACGGCGTTCCGTGGTGTCACCGCGGTCGTTCGCAGCGGCCGGCCTGCTCCAGGCCCTCGGCCGTCGCGCGGCCCGCGAGTCGGGCCGCCTGTCCGACCGCGAGACCGAGATCCTGCGGCTGCTCGCCGACGGCCTGGGCATCGGCGAGATCGCAGCAGAGCTGTACATCAGCCGGTCGACGGCCAAGACGCACGTCGCCCGGATCTACCAGAAGCTCGGAGCCGCCAACCGGGCCCAGGCCATCGTGATCGCAATGCGGACCGGGCTGCTCTCCAGCGTGGACTCGATCGGGGTCTAGCTACTCCTGGCAGCTGCTGGGACCGCCGCCCGAGGTCGCCATGTGCCCGGCCAGGTCGTCGCAGCCCGGGTCGAAGAGGGTGTCGCGCACGGTGCTGCCGAGCAGGAAGACGACCGTCGCGATGACGGCCGCGATGCCGGCGATCAGGAGGCCGTACTCGACGGCCGAGGAACCGTGCTCGTCTCGAGATCGCATCGGCCACTCTCCTGTAGATGGTGCAGAAATGTGTTTCGGCCGTGGTCCGCGTTGCGGGGGTCGCGGACCACGGCCGAAGACAGGGGGTTACGTCACTTGCTGCCGTTGTCCGCGCAGTCCGCGGTGCTGGTGGTGCCCTTGCCCTGGATCGTGGCGCAGGTGTCGTCGAAGGTCTTGCTGATCATGCCGCCGAAGAGGAAGACGACGGCCACGATGAGGGCCGCGATGCCGGCCACCAGCAGGCCGTACTCGACGGCGGAAGCGCCGGCCTCGTCACGGTCGACGCGGCGGGCCTGGAGGAGGTTGCGCAGGTGCTCCATGGTGTTTCCCTTCAAGTTCGCACCGGGCCGGTGGGGGTACCGGTTCTGCCGGTCCGGGGCTCGCCCCGATGAAGGGAATGCTCGTCCTCCCAGAGGTCGTGCGGGATCGGGTGATGGTCTCGACCGGAGTAGCCCGTTCGGGCCATGCGGCCCCGCCGAAGGTCCAACCGCTGGGCAGCCGCGCTCAGTAGTCCCGTTGGGCGAGCTGCCGGGCGATGGCGATCCGGGTCAGGTTGGTCGGGTGGGACCCGAACCACAGCTGCGAGAGCCACGGCGGCGTCGGGTCGCCGAGCGACCGGAGGGCGAGCTGCCGCTGCACGGCCTCGAAGGCGTCGGCGTCCCGGGTCGTCTCGAGCGCGTCGACGTCGGCCCGGGTCTCGATCTGGCGGCTGATCGCGTTCTGGATCGGCGAGGAGAGCAGGGAGCCGACCGCGAACAGCGCGAGCACGAGCGGCACGACGGCCGGCTCCCGCATCCGCGGTCGGCCGCCACCGGCGAGCGCGCCGACGACCAACGCCAGCAGGCCGACCCCGAAGACCGCACCGGCGGCGCCGATCAGCGAGCCGGTGAGCACGTCGTCGTGCTTGGCGTGCCCCAGCTCGTGGGCCACCACCGACAGCGCCTGGTCCTGGGGCACGTCGTTGACCAGGTTGTCGTAGAGCACGACCCGGCGGGTGCCGCCGAAGCCCGACACGTAGGCGTTGAGGGTCGTCGTACGCCGTGATGCGTCCGCGACCAGCACGTCGTCGACCGGGACGCCCTCGCGGTCGGCGAGGGCGAGGACCTGCGTGCGCAGGGGGCCGTCCGGCAGCGAGGTGAAGTTGTTGAAGATCGGCTCTACCAGCAGCGGGTAGACGAACGACCCGAGCAGCACCAGTGCGCCCATCAGCGCCGCCGCGACCGCGGGCCACGACCGCTCCCACCGCCGGGCACAGCCGATCAGCACGATCAGCAGGACCGACATCGCGACGATCTGCACCACCTCGGTGCGGACCAGGTCGGCCGCGAAGCCGCCCCAGCCCTGGTTGCTGAGCCCGTTGGCGAGCACGTGGCGTCGCATCAGCACGGCGAACGGCAGCGTGATGACGCGCCCGACGACCACGACCGCGGCGACCGCCAGCACGACGCGGACCCACCACCAGCCCGGCAGCCGGCCGACCAGCCGCCGGCCCCACCGGCTGAAGCCGAGGACGCAGGACACGACGAGCGAGACCGCCAGCGAGCTCCAGCTCCACACCCGCGCCCAGCGCGAGTAGTCCTCGGCGCGCGCGATCTGCTCGGCACTGAAGACCGACGACGCCGCCACCGGGTCGGGCGTCCCGCCGGGGACCGGGTGCCACGGCACCAGGAGGACGGCGAGGAGGACGAAGCAGAGGCCCCCGACGGCGGTGACGACCAGGGCGACGCGGCGGTCCGGGCTGCTCACTGCGTCATCACCGGGCCAAGCCTGCCAGGAGGGTCCGCCACTGCGCGGTCAGCTGCGCCACGGACACGCCCGCCTCGGCCTGCAGGGCGGCGCCGACGGGCTGGCCGCCGTCGACAGCCCGGTAGAACGCGACCAGCGCCGGCTCGCCGTACCGCTGGGCGATCAGCCGGCACGCGAGCCAGGCGCTCTCGTACGTCGCGCCCAGCTTCGGCGTTCGCGTCCCGAAGGCCGCGGCGTCCGGCAGGGTGCGGGGCGGACCGCTCTTGCGGACGGCGGCGATGATCTGGGCGGCCGAGCGGTCGACCGGCAGGTCGACGTCGCGCAGCGCGACGTAGTCGGCGAATCCCTCCAGCAGCCACAGCGGGGTGCGGCTGTCCCAGGCCCCGGCGGCCACGTGGGTGGCCTCGTGGCTCATCACCACCTGGGCACCGGTGTGTCGCAGGCTGCCGAAGACCTCGGGGTTGGCGAAGACGTGGACGGGTGCGTCCGGCGCCGTCGAGCCGTCCGCGGACGTCGTCACCGCGGCGATCTGGTCGTAGTCGCCCGGGTCCGCTCCCAGGGCCTGCTCGAGCGCCCTGGCCGAGGCCGGCACCTCGACGACCAGGCCGCGACGCCAGCCGGGCAGCACCTTGCGGACGACCGGCACGGCGGCCCGCGCCCGGGCGGCGTAGCGGTCGGCGTCCGCCGCGCTGCCCGCGACGAGCACCAGCGTGGACGACGTACGGCGGACCTCGACCGGGCCGGACAGCCAGACCGGCGACACCCGGTCGTCGCCGCCGAAGCCGGTCAGCGCGACCCGGTCGCCGTCGTCGACCAGCTGCGCCGAGATCTCGGCACGGGCCGAGACGGTGTCGAACCCGCGGAACCGCCAGGTCGCGTCGACCGCCGCGCTCCACGCGCCGTCCGAGGACGGGGCGCCGTCGTCGTCGACGTAGCGCAGCGAGAAGTCGACGACGTGGAGCGCCTGCGCGTTGGCCACCAGGGCGGCGAGCCGGTCGCCCGCGTCCGCGTCGTCGCCGGGCGCGAGCTCGCGGGCCGCGTCCCGGTCACCGTCGCGGACGGCGGTCTCGAGCTCGGCCAGGGTGGTGACGGCGAGCGTCGGCTCGACGCTCGCCCGCGCGGCGTGCGGCGCCGGCGCGACGTAGGTGTCGTCCCGGGTCAGCGACCAGGCCAGCAGGCCCGACGCGACCAGCAGGCACAGCGAAAGGCCGGCCACCCACCATCGGGGGCGACCGGCCTTCGCGCGCTGGTCGAGGCTGCTCACCTCGGCATTCTGACGGGTGACTCCTAGCCGGGTCGCACGGCGCCGACGTACGGCATCGCGTGCAGGCTGGTGACCTTGACGCCGGCGCTCGGGTTCTCGGCGTTCACGATCATGCCGTTGCCGATGTACATCCCGACGTGGCTGATCGGGCTGTAGTAGAAGACCAGGTCGCCCGGCTGCAGGTCGGCCTCGGCGATGTGCGGGCCGGTGCCGTACTGGGCGCTCGACGAGTGCGGGAGGCCGACGCCGGCCTGGGCCCACGCCATCATGGTCAGGCCCGAGCAGTCGAAGGCGTTGGGGCCGGCGGCGCCGTAGACGTAGGCCTTGCCGACCTGGGCCATCGCGTACTGGACGGCGGCGGCGGCGCGACCGGACGCGGGGACGTCGGACGGGACCCGGACGACGCCGCGCGAGAGCATCTCCTCGCGCTCCTTGTCCTTCAGGTCGCCGAGGACGGCCTTGGCCTCCGCCAGCTTCTTGTCGACGATCGCCTTCTCGTCGGCGAGCTTCTTCTCGGTCGCGGCGACCTCGGCGGCACGCTTCTGCGTGGCCGTCTGCCGGATCCCGAGCTCGTCGGCGGCGGTGGCGTACTTGTCGAACAGCTGCGACTGGAGGTCGTTGAAGGCCGACATCGTCGAGAGCTGTGCGAGGAAGGACTGCGGGTCGTCGGAGACGACGACCTGGCCGACGGTCGAGAGGGCCTCGCCCTCGTACTGGCGGATGATCGAGTCCTGGACCTGGCCGCGGACCTCGTCGAACGCGGCGTCCTGCCGGTCCTGGTCGGCCTGCAGCGAGTCCAGGTCGCCCTGGAGCTGACGCAGCTCGAGCTTGGCGTCGTTGTAGCGCTCCTGCGCCTGCTCGGCCTGGTGGTAGAGGTGGTCGACCCGCTTCTGGACGGTGTCGATGTCCGGGTCGGCCTGAGCGGGGCTGGACGGCATGAAGCCGACAGCGGCGATCATGGCGCAACCCGAGAGCATGGTGATGAGGCGCTTCCGGCTCTTCTGCACGAGCAGGAGTTCTCCCTTGTACGTCGTACGCCTACCGGGTGAGCTGACGGATTCGGGCACGACATTTGCCCTACCCCGCTCGGGTGCCGGCACGTGTGCCGCCGCCTTCGCGGGGATTCACCCCTGGCAGCGGGCTGGCCCGCCACCGATGGTTCCCCGGCTCCAGGCTCCCCGACAGGTCGGCGAGCCCGAACTCAGCGCGGTGGCCGCGCCGATCCGTGTGATCAGCGTCGTCGGCCACCTGAAGGGCCGAGGCTAGTCGGAGTCGGTCGAACCGACCAAACTTTCAACAGCCGGCGCGCCGTCTTTTTACGGTGAGTTTGTGCACGCCCCGTCCGAATCCAGACGCGCGACGTCACACACGTCACACCCGTCACAGCAGCACCAGAACCGGTCAGGCCGACTCCATGTGCGGCGGGTCGACCGAGCGGACCAGCCGCAGGGGCGGCACCAGGCCGCTCTCGGCCAGGACGTCGAGCGCGCGCTGCTCGTCGTCGTCGAAGGTGAGCTCGGGCGGTGGGCCGAGCAGCACGGTGACCACACAGTCGTGGCAGTGCAGCCCGCGCACCTCGCAGGTGTCGCAGTCGATTCTCGTGGTCATGCCTGGAACGGTGACAGGGACCACCGACAACGGCTCCGGCCGCGTGTCGCGCTCAGCGGGAGAGCAGGGCGAGGAGGGCGTCGGGGTCGACGACCCGGGCGCCGTCGCGGGCCACGTCGTCGGCGACCGCCCGGTCGGCGGTGACGACGAGGACGACCCGGCCGGTGGGTTCCACGGCGACCAGGTCGCGGATCACGTCGTCGGCGATCACGCCGCGCGGGCTGTAG
Organism: Nocardioides conyzicola; assembly: GCF_039543825.1. Taxonomy (NCBI): domain Bacteria; kingdom Bacillati; phylum Actinomycetota; class Actinomycetes; order Propionibacteriales; family Nocardioidaceae; genus Nocardioides; species Nocardioides conyzicola. The sequence continues at coordinate 463,659 of NZ_BAABKM010000005.1, forward strand.
AGCACGCGGACACCTCGCGGTGCCACCACCGGCGGCCGGTGGTCGGTCTCGGCGGCGTCGAAGACGACCGTCGTCTCCGCGCCGGTCCGGGCGACCAGCGCGGCCAGCCCGGCCGCGAGCCGGTTGCGCTGGGCCTCCAGCGACGAGCTCGGCCAGGCACGCTTGCTGACGTTGTAGCCGTCGACGACCAGGCGGGCGCGAGGCATCGCAAGGTACTGCTCCAGCAGCGCCGTGCTCGCGCCGCCCAGGGCACCGGCCGAGCTCGGGGTCCGCATGCCCGCCTCCGCGACGTCCGCCGCGACCCGGTCGGCGGGCACGCCGTCGACGGTCGGCAGCGCCAGCTCGCGGCGCAGACCGGTGGCCGCGTCGATCACGGTCTCGAGGAGCAGGCGGGCGCGCACCGACGCCTCGTCACGCTCCGTCCGCGCGTCGCGACGGGCCTGGACGCCGACGGCGTCGTACTCCTCCACCCGGCCGCGCAGCTGCCGGTTCTCCTTCTCGAGAGCGGCGACCCGGGTCTCGGCGTCGGCCCTCGCCTGGGCGAGCTCCGCCTCGACCCGCTCGGCGAGCGCCCGCGCCTCCCGCTCGGCGGACCGGGCTTCGCCCAGGCGGCGCCGCAGGCCCGCGTGCTCGGCCTGGTGCTCGGTGCGGAGCGTCTCCTCCCGGGTCTGCTGGGCCGCGCGCAGCTCGCGCACCGTCTGCTCGGCGTCGGAGAGGCGCTTGCGCAGCCGCTCCAGCTCACGGTCCCGCCCGTCGCCGGCTGCGGCCGCCTCCTCGATCCGGGCGAGCCGCGCGGCGACGACCTCCGTCCACCCCTCGGGCCGGGTCAGCCACAGGCGCGCGGTCACCGCGACGTCGTCGGCGTCGTCGGGCTCGGCGCGGCCCGCGACCTGGACGGCGATCCGCTCCCGCACCTCGTCGTCGGCCAGCGCCTCGGTGATGGCGCTCGCGCCGAGGCGCGCCCGGCGGGCGGGGGCGAACGACGCCACCCGGCGTACGGCGGGAGGCAGCGTGGGCACGTCGGGCAGCACGTCGGAGACCTGGGCGACGATGCGGGTGCGGACCGGCTCGGGGAGCCCTGCCAGGGACAGGGGGCCAAGCACGGGAGGCTCGGGGGCGGACATGGCGTGCTCCGTCAGCTCGCCTCGGGGTCGACGCCCGCGGGCTCGTACCGGGCCACGAGCTCGATCGCGTCCGAGCGGCCGCACCAGCGGCAGGTCACCTGCTCGACCGACTCGGCGCGCAGCTCGGTCTCCTCCACACGGTGCTCGCCGGCGAGGTCGAAGTGCCAGAACTCGGTCGTACGCCGGCTGCGGGTGACGTCGAAGCGGGTGAGGTTGCCGCAGCCGGCGCAACGCCAGCGCTGCCCGTCGTCGGGGATGGTCGTCGCCATCGCTCCTCCTCGACCCGTCGTTCGTCGGCCCCACCCTACGGCTGGGGTCCGCGCGGCGCCGCCGGATTGTCGGTGGCCGCCTCTAGCGTCGACGACATGAGTGGTGGGGAGGTCCGGGGCTGGGAGGCACAGCGCAGCTTCGACGAGCTCGGGCGCCCGCTGCGCGACATCACCTTCTGCGTCGTCGACCTCGAGACCACCGGCGGCTCGGCCGAGGGCGGGTCGATGATCACCGAGATCGGCGCGGTCAAGGTGCGCGGCGGAGAGGTGCTCGGCGAGTTCCAGACCCTGGTCAACCCGCGCACGGACATCCCGGCGTTCATCGCCGTGCTCACCGGCATCACCAACGGCATGGTCGCCGACGCGCCGCCCATCGAGTCGGCGCTGCCCGCGTTCCTCGAGTTCGCCACCGGCTGCGTGCTGGTCGCGCACAACGCGCCGTTCGACATCGGTTTCCTGCGCCACTTCACCGAGCTCCAGGGCCGACCCTGGCCGACCTTCGAGGTGCTCGACACCGCCAAGCTGGCGCGGCGCGTGATCACCCGCGACGACGCGCCCAACTGCAAGCTCTCGTCGCTCGCCAAGGCGTTCAACTCGCCGACGACGCCCAACCACCGGGCGCTCGACGACGCCCGGGCCACCGTGCACGTGCTCCACGGCCTGATGGAGCGGCTCGGCGGCGTCGGGGTGCACACCCTGGAGGAGCTGCAGACGTTCTCGTCGCGGGTCACCAGCGCCCAGCGGCGCAAGCGGCACCTCGCCGAGGGGCTCCCCCACGCCCCCGGCGTCTACCTCTTCCGCGACGAGAAGGCCCGGGTCCTCTACATCGGGACGTCGCGCGACCTGCGCAGCCGGGTCCGCTCCTACTTCACCTCGTCCGAGACCCGCTCCCGGATGGGCGAGATGGTCGGCATCGCCAGCGTCGTCGACGGCATCGAGTGCGCGACCGCGCTCGAGGCCGAGGTCCGCGAGCTCCGCCTGATCGCCGAGCACAAGCCGCGCTACAACCGGCGGTCCCGGTTCCCGGAGCGGGTGCACTTCATCAAGCTGACCCGCGAGGCGTGGCCGCGCCTGTCGCTGGTGCGCAAGGTGCTCGACGACGACGCCGACTACCTGGGCCCGTTCTCGTCCAAGAAGGTCGCGGAGAAGTGCCTGGCCGCCCTGCACGACACGTTCCCGATCCGCCAGTGCTCCGACCGGATCGCACGCGATCCGGGCACCGGCCACTCGGCCTGCGTGCTGGCCGAGATGGGCCGGTGCCTGTCGCCCTGCGACGGCAGCGTCGACGCGACGACGTACGCCGCCGTGGTCGGCCAGCTCCGCGACACGCTGCTGCGCCGACCCGACGAGGTGGTCGACGCGATCAACGCCCGGATGGCCACGCTCGCCGACGACGAGCGCTTCGAGGAGGCGGGCCACCACCGCGACCGGCTGTCCGCGTTCGTGCGCGCCGCGGCGCGGACCCAGCGGCTCTCCGCGCTGACCCGGTGTCCCGAGGTGATCGCCACCCACCGCAACGACGCGGGACGGTGGGAGGTCCACGTCGTGCGCCACGGCCGGCTCGCGGCCGCCGGGGTGATCCCGTCCGGGGCCGACGCCGTCGCCTACGTCGCCACCCTGCGTGCGTCGGCCGAGACGGTCCGCTCCGGCCCCGGACCGGTGCCCGCCGCGACCGCTGAGGAGACCGAGAAGATCCTGCGCTGGCTCGAGTCACCGGGCATCCGGCTGGTCGACGTCGACGGCGAGTGGACCTGTCCGGTCGCCGGGGCGACCCGGCACCTGGCCGTGCACGACGCGGTCAACCAGTCCCGGCTGTCGCTGGTCCCCTTCAACGACCGTCGCGGCCTCACGACCGTGCACCAGCCCGCGCGATAGGTTCGGGTCATGATCACCGCCATCGTCTTCGTCAAGGCCGACGTCGCCCGCATCCCGGAGGTCGCCGAGGCGATCGCGGCGCTCGACGGGATCAGCGAGGTCTACTCGGTGACCGGGCAGATCGACCTGATCGCCCTGGTCCGCGTCCGCGACCACGACGACGTCGCGTCGGTGGTGGCCGACAAGCTCAACAAGGTGCCCGGCGTTCAGGCGACCGAGACGCACATCGCGTTCCGGGCCTACTCCAAGCACGACCTCGAGTCGGCGTTCTCGCTCGGCCTGGACTAGCCGGTGCCCTGGCTCGAGGCCATCGGCTGGGCCGGCAGCGCGCTGCTGGTCTTCTCGCTGCTGCAGGCGCGGGTCCTGCGGTTCCGGACCCTGAACACCGTCGGGTGCGCGGTGCTGATCTTCTTCAACGCGATGCTCGGCGTCTGGCCCATGGTCGCGATGAACATCGTGCTCGCGGCGATCAACGTCGTGTTCATCGTGCGGTTGCTGCGCGATCGCCACGACGAGGCCGCCTTCGAGGTGCTCCAGGTCGGCGTCGACGACGACTACCTGCAGCACGTGCTGCGGGTCCACGCCGACGACATCGCGCGCTTCCAGCCCGACTTCACCTGGACCGATGCCACCCCCGGGCGCGACCTGGCCTTCATCGTCGTCAGGGGCGACGAGACCGTGGGGGTGGTGGCAGTACGGCGTGACGGCGACATCGCCCGGGTCCGCCTCGACTACGTCACCCCGCGCTACCGCGACTTCACGCCCGGGGAGTTCGTGTGGCGGCGCAGCGGCCTGCTCAACGGCCTCGGCTTCCGCCACGTGATGACGCCTTCGGGCATGGTCGGCGCCTACTACGACCGGGTGGGCTTCACCCGCAACGGCCGCGAGTTCGTGCTCGACCTCTGACCTCGCCTCTTCCGGGTCGGCCAAACGGCCAGATCCCGTGGTCGGCGCGGGTCATCTTCGGCCTCCGACGGGCTCCGTCGGCCGCCGCGCTTCTACGCTCGGTCGACCTTCGACCGGTGGAAGCTGGAGGAACGTCGTGCTCGCTCGAGGAGTGCACGCCCGGGTCGCGCCCGTCATGGCCGGCCTGCTGGTCCTGGCCGCCCTGACCGTGGCGGGCCCTCCTGCGGCGGCCGCGCCCGCGGCACCCAGCGGGCTGACGCCGAGCGACACCACCGTCAGCGGAGTGCCGGTGCTGACCTGGGACCGGACGCCGGGCGCCACGTCGTACGACGTGCAGGTCGCGGGCTCGTCGTCCTTCTCGACCCTGCTCTGGTCGCAGTCGGGCACGGCCAACCACCAGGCCGTGCCCACGACCCAGCTGCCGGCGGGCGAGCTCTGGTGGCGGGTCAGGTCCCGCGACTCCACCGGTGCCGGTGACTGGTCCGGCGCCGCCTTCACCCGCAGCGGCGTCGCCGCGCCTGCCGTGACCGGCCCGGCCGACGGGGTCGAGCTCGCACAGCCCACCCAGCCGCCGGTGCTCTCGTGGGCGCCGGTCGCTGGGGTCGGCAGCTACACCGTCGAGATCAGTCCCGACGACGGCTTCATCGACCCGACCCGCATCATCACCTCGACGACCAAGGGCACCTCGCTCGTCCTGACCCAGCTGCAGATCCCCGGGACGTACTACTGGCGGGTGCGCGGCCAGCTCGCGGCCGGCTTCGCCACGGAGTGGTCCGACCCGCGGTCCTACCGGGTCTTGGGCCTCGACAAGCCTGGTCTGGTGGCGCCGGTCGACGACGTCGAGCAGAACATCGAAGAGGTGGTGCTCGACTGGACCCCCGTCGCGGGTGCCCGGTCGTACGACGTACAGGTCAGCACCGACGTCAACTTCCAGAGCATCACCACCGTCAAGGTCGGGGTGCTCGGCACGCGCTGGTCACCGCCGATCACGCTCAACAACGACCAGTACTACTGGCGGGTGCGCCCCGTGGACGCAGCCGGCAACAAGCTCGACTGGTCCGCGGTGTCGGTCTGGAAGTTCCGGCGCGCCTGGCCGGACCAGCCGGCGCTGGAGTATCCCGCAGACGGTGACACCGTCGGCGACCCGTTCTACTACCAGTGGACCCCGATCGCGCTCGCCAGCGAGTACGAGGTCCAGGTCAGCGAGAGCCCGACGTTCCCCGATGGCGAGACGTCGAGCTGCTCGACGATCCACACCACTCTCGCGCCCGCCGGGAGCGCCTGCATGCCGGGGGCCATCGGCACCTACTACTGGCGGGTGAAGGCGATCGACGCGCCGGCGATGGTCGTGACCGACACGATCCTGTCCGACACGCAGGTGTTCACGTATCTCCCCGGCATGCCGGTCCTGACCGGACCTGCTCCCGACGCGACAGTGCAGATCCCGACCCTGACCTGGGACCCGGTCGCGCTCGCGTCGACCTACAAGGTCACGGTCACCAACGTCGCGACGGGGTCGGCCGTTGTCACGGACACGACCTCCGCCACCTCCTACACCCCGAGGCAGGTGCTGACGCCTGCGACGTACCGGTGGCAGGTGCAGGCAGTCAGCGGCGACGGTCGGCCCGGCACCTCCGTCCTGCCCAACAGCCAGCGCCGCTTTGTCGTCGAGGCAGCTCCGAGCGCACGTGCCCCCACTCCAGAGCCCTTGGACAGCGGCGGGACCTTCGACCGGTTCCCCACCCTGCGCTGGACACCGGTCGCGGGTGCCGACTCCTACGTCGTCCGCATCAGGCGGGCGGACGGAGTGGCCTGGGCAAGGATCGCCGACACGTTCCACTACTCCGAGGGCGACGACCGGGGAACGACCTTCCTGACACCCGGCTCCTACACGTGGTACGTGGAGGCCGCGAACGGCTCGGCGCCGGTGTCGGAGAGCGTCGGCCGCGGGACGTTCACCATCCGTCAACTGCCGGCCACCATCCGCTATCGCGCGGCGATCACCGGCAACGCGATCACCGGTGCCGGCGGCTCCGCGCTCGACTCGTGCGATGCGACTCTCCCGGCCGAGTGCCAGAACCTGCGCCAGACGCCGACGCTTTCCTGGGCACCCGACGTGCGGGTCGGCGCCTACCGGCTCTACATCTCACGAGACAGCGAGATGACCAACCTGGTGCCCGGGTACAACGGCATCCCGGTCTACGACACGATGTGGACGAGCCCCAAGGCGCTCCCCGACAGCCAGGCCGGGTCGGCATACTTCTGGGAGGTCGTGCCGTGCGTCACCGCCAACTTCTGCGGGTCGCTGAGCCATGCGGACCATGCGTTCAACAAGATGAGCAACCAGGTCGAGCCGCTCTCACCCGCACCAACCGCCCTCGTCACGGACGACGTGACCCTCACCTGGCGGGACTTTCTCTCGACCGAGCAGAGCGCGTCGGCCAGTGACACGTCGCTCACCACCCGAGCCCGCACGGAGGCGCGGACGTACGTCGTCCAGGTCGCGACCGACGCCAACTTCCAGGCGCTGGTCGACACAGCGGAGGTCGACCAGACGACCTACACCTCCGCCGCGACGACCTACCCCGAGGGTCCGCTGTACTGGCGGGTGCAGGCCATGGACGGCTCGAGAACCGCGCTCCCGTGGAGCCAGGCGAGATCGTTCACCAAGCTGTCCCCCACGCCGACGCCCATCGCTCCTGCCGACGGCGCATCGGTGCCAGGTGACACTCCGTTGAGCTGGCACCCGCTGGACTTCGCGGCGTCGTACGACGTCGAGGTCTACAAGGGCGACGATCGCATCGGCAACGCGGGCAACCGGGTCCTCACGGCCAGCTCGCAGCAGGTCGTCTATGCACCGACGACTCCGCTCGCGGCCACGGCGACGCCGTACACCTGGCGCGTACGACGCGTGGACGCATCCGGTCGCAAGGGCGGCTGGAGCGCGCTGCGGCCGTTCGTGGTGACCGGCCCGGCGCCGACGCTCACCAGTCCCTCGGCCGACGCCGACGTGCCGCCCTCCGACGCGCTCTTCACCTGGGACGCCGAGGCGGCCGCGACGACGTACCGCTTCGAGCGCCGCCGACCGGCGACGTCCGACGTCGCCGAGACGGTGACCACCGCGGCCACCGCCTGGGCGCCGACCAAGGCACTGCCGAGCGGCTCCTGGGAGTGGCGGATCACCTCCCTGGACGTCAACGGCGCGGCGCTGGGGTGGTCGGCCTGGCGCCCGTTCGCGGTGCACGACACCCCGCTCGCGACCACCCCGGTCGGGGTCCAGGGATCCGGCGGCGTGGGCACCGCGATGACGGTCGTCCCGCCCGTCTGGGACATGCCCGGCGTCGTGACCACCTACCAGTGGCTGCGCGACGGCAGCGCGATCGCGGGCGCCACCGGTGCCGTCTACGAGCTCACGACCGCCGACTACGCGCGCAAGGTCAGCGTGCGCGCGGCCGGCGTACGACCCGGCTACCTGACCGGTACGTCGACCAGCGTCCCGGTCGTCGTCACTCCCGGGGTCCCCCTGGTGGCGACGGCACCGCCGGTGATCTCGGGGACCGTCAAGGTCGGGCAGTCGCTGCAGACCACCACCGGGACCTGGCCGGGGACGCCTCGGCTCTCCTACGCATGGCTGCGTGACGGCCAGGCGGTCGCCGGCGCCACCGGCCCGACCTACCGGGTGGCCCCCACCGACGCCGGCCACCGCCTCGCGGTGCGGGTCACGGCAACGAGCGCCGGGTACGCGCCCGGGTCCGAGTCGAGCGGCGCCCGCGCCGTACCCAGGCTGACCTCGAAGGTGATCGCCACGACCGCACCCCGGGTGGGCGCCCGTCAACGGGCGACGGTGGCCGTCACGATCACGGTCCCGCTCACGACCGCGGTCGGGAGGGTCAGCGTCCTCGAGGGGCGGCGGACGTTGGTGACCAGGACGGTCGGCGCCACGGCGCACGGCCAACTCACGGTCCGGCTGCCCCGGCTGAGCAAGGGCCGGCACGTGCTGACGGTCCGCTACCTCGGCACCCCCGAGATCGCCCCGTCGGCGCCGCGCACGGTGCGGTTGCGGGTCGGCTGAGCCCGGTCAGGCCGCGGAGGCGGCGACCCAGCGCTCGAGCGTCGCCCTCGCCGCACCGGAGTCGATGGCGTCGGTCGCCTTGGCGAGTCCGGTGGTCAGCGCCTCCATCGGCTCACCGGCCGGGTCGTCGTGCACGGCGAGCGCCGCGGCGGCGTTGAGGAGCACGGCGTCGCGCACGGCGCCGGTCTCGCCGTCGAGGAGCCGTCGTACGACGTCAGCGTTGAAGGCGGCGTCGCCACCGCGCAGAGCCTCGGTGGTGCCGGGCGCCAGGCCCAGGGCGATGGGGTCGACCGTGGACTCGGTGACCTCGCCCCCGTGCACGCGCCAGACCCGCGAGGTGGTGGTCGTGGTCAGCTCGTCCAGCCCGTCGTCGCCGCGGAAGACCCAGGCGTCGACGCCGCGGCCGGCGAACACGCCGGCCATCACCGGCGCCTGCCGCGCGTCGGCGCAGCCGATCGCCTGGGCGCCCGCGCGGGCCGGGTTGGTGAGCGGGCCGAGCAGGTTGAAGGTGGTGCCGATGCCAAGCTCGCGCCGGGCGACCGCCGCGTGCCGCATCGCCGGGTGGAAGGTGGCCGCGAAGCAGAACGTGATGCCGGCCTCCTCGGCCACCGCCGCGACCCGGTCGGGCGCCAGGTCGAGCCGGATGCCGAGCTGCTCGAGCACGTCGGCCGAGCCGGACTTCGACGAGGCGGAGCGGTTGCCGTGCTTGACGACCCGCGCGCCCGCGCCGGCCGCCACGATCGCGGCCATCGTCGAGATGTTGACCGACATCGAGCGGTCGCCACCGGTGCCCACCACATCGAGCAGACGCCCCGGGATCGAGAGCGGCGTCGCGACGGCGTACATCGCCTCGACCAGGCCGAGGACCTCGTCGATGGTCTCGCCCTTGGCCCGCAGGGCCACGGCGAAGCCGGCGATCTGTGCGGGCGAGGCCTCGCCGGAGAGCAGCTCACCCATGGCCCAGGCGGTCTGCGGCGCGTCGAGGTCGGTGCCGGCGACCAGGGCGCCGAGGACCTCGGGCCAGCTCGACCCCTGTCCGCTCACGTCCCGCTCACGTGGCGGCGGGCACGCGCGAGCGCAGCAGCGAGACGACCGTCTCCGCCAGCTGGATCGGGTCCAGCGGGTGGGGTACGGCGGCCTCGGCCCGCGACCAGGTCGCCAGCCACGCGTCCTGCGGCCGGCCGGTCAGCACGACCACCGGCGGGCACTGGTAGATCTCGTCCTTGAGCTGCTTGGCGATGCCCATGCCACCCGCCGGGACGGCCTCGCCGTCGAGGATCGCGAGGTCGATCGTGCCGGCGTCCATGTTCTGGATGACGACGGGCTCGGTCGCGACCTCGACGTACTCGAGCTCGGGCAGGTCCGGGTGCGGCCGGCGGCCGAGCGCCAGGATCACCTGCTGGCGGGTGTTCACGTCGTCGCTGTAGACGAGCACCTTCAGCGGTGCCGTCGGGGAGGTCGAGTCGCTCACGTGGGCGAGCCTACCGGTCACCGTCGGCGGCGCGGGCGGTTGCCGCCCGTTCCTCGGCACGTTCTCGCGCCTCGATCAGGTCCAGGCGCCGGTCCTCCCGCTTGGCCTCCTGCAACGACTGCCGCACCCACTGCACGAAGAGCACCCCGAAGAGCACGAGCGCGACCAGGTCGCCGGAGCCCCAGAGGATGCCGCCGGCGAGGTGCTGGTCGTCGATCGGCGCCGGCAGCCAGCTGCCCATCGGACCGTTGTGCAGGTCCTGGTAGTGGTCGCCGCCGATGATGTCCTCCTCGGCCATGATCGTGACGCCCAGGAAGGCGTGGAACGGCAGCGTGAGGACGACCAGCAGCATCCGGAACGGGTAGCCCACCTTGCCCGGGATCGGGTCGACGCCGACGATCGGCCAGAAGAAGAGGGAGCCCACCAGCACCAGGTGGATGTGCATCATCTCGTGGAGGTACGTCGAGTCCAGCGTGGCCGGGTACCAGCCGGAGAAGTAGAGGGCCCACGGGGAGATGACGTAGAGCAGGAACGTCAGCGGCGGGAAGGTCAGCACCTTCGCCACCCGGGAGTGCAGGACCGCCAGCAGCCAGCGTCGGGGCCCGGCCGGCAGCGTGCGCAGCGCGAGCGTCACCGGGGCTCCCAGCGCGAGCGCCATCGGGACCAGCATCGCCAGGATCATGTGCTGCACCATGTGCACGCTGATCAGCGTGTCGTCGTACGTGCCGAGGCCGGAGGCGGTCGCGAAGTAGAACAGGCCCATGCCGACGGGCACGAAGGCGATCGTGCGGCCGACCGGCCACCGGTCGCCGCGGCGGTGCAGCAGCACGACGCCCCAGAGGTAGAGACCGACGACCCAGACGGTCAGCACGAACGCCACGGGCTGGAGCGACCACCCCGTCAGGACCGTCCCGAGAGTGAATCGGGGGAGGTCGGCATCGGCCTCGAAGGCCGTCACGACCGCTGGAATGAGCACGATGTGAACTTTATGACGACGAAACGCAGGGGGTCGGGGTGCCCTCCCCCTCAGGTCACGACATAATGACCACGTGGCGACAGCAACAACGATCCCGGCCTCCCGTCTGCACGGGCATCACGACCGTCCGAGCATGGTCTCGGTCGGGACGATCATCTGGCTCTCCAGTGAGCTGATGTTCTTCGCCGCGCTCTTCGCGTCGTACTTCACGATCCGAGCGGTGAGCCCCGAGCTGTGGGCCGACAACACGGCGATCCTGAACGTGCCGTTCGCCGCGGTGAACACCACGATCCTGGTGCTGTCGTCGCTGACCTGCCAGCTCGGCGTCTTCGCCGCCGAGCGGGGCCAGGTCGGCCGCGCCGGCTCGGTCTTTAAGGTGAAGGGCTGGGGCCTGCGCGAGTGGTTCGTCCTCACCTACGTGATGGGCGCGATCTTCATCGCCGGCCAGGCGACGGAGTACGCCTCGCTCGTCAAGGAGGGCGTGACGATCCAGGACTCGGCCTACGGCACGATGTTCTACCTGACCACCGGCTTCCACGGTCTCCACGTGACCGGCGGCCTGATCGCGTTCCTCTTCGTGCTCGGCCGCACCCTCGTCGCCCGCAAGTTCACCCACGAGCAGGCCGTGAGCGCCATCGTCGTGTCGTACTACTGGCACTTCGTCGACGTCGTGTGGATCGGGCTCTTCGCCACCATCTATCTCGTCCAGTAGCTCGCGCAGACCGGCCCCGCCCTCCACAAAACGCAAGGACTCAAAGTGCGTCTCCTGAATCGATCCGCAGGTCGACTCTCGCGGCACCGCCGTGGCCCGCTGGCGGGTGTGCTCGTCATCATCGCGGGGCTGTTGCTGACCGGTGGTCTGTTCACCGCGATCGTCAACACCACGGCCCAGGCCGACGAGACGGCGTCGAGCGCCGACCAGGTGGCCCAGGGACGCGACCTGTTCCTGGTCAGCTGCTCGTTCTGCCACGGCCAGAACGGCGAGGGCGTCCGCTCCGAGGACGGCAACCAGATCGGCCCGTCGCTGGTCGGCGTGGGAGCGGCGGCCGTCGACTTCCAGGTCGGCACCGGCCGGATGCCGATGGTGCAGCCCGGCGCCCAGGTGCCGTCCAAGCCCGAGACGTTCGACGACGAGGAGACCGCCGCGCTGGCGGCGTACGTCGCCTCGCTGGGCCCCGGCCCGGCGATCCCGGACGAGAGCGACTACAGCATCGAGGGTCTCTCCGACGACGAGCGTGAGGCCGCGATCGTGCGCGGTGGCCAGATCTTCCTGACCAACTGCACGGCCTGCCACAACTTCGAGGGCTCCGGCGGCGCGATGCCGCACGGTGGCTACGCACCGAGCCTCCACGAGACCAGCGCCCGCCACATCTACGAGGCGATGCTGACCGGTCCGCAGAACATGCCGAACTTCGCGAACGGCAACCTCTCCCCCGACGAGAAGCGCGACGTGATCGCGTACCTCTACTCCCTGCGTGACATGCCCAGCTACGGCGGCTTCGGCCTCGGCGGGCTCGGCCCCGTCACCGAGGGCCTCGCGGCCTGGCTGCTGGGCATCGGCGGCCTGGTCGGCGCCGCGGTCTGGATCGCAGCCCACACGACCCGGACGACTCGGAAGAAGGACGCGGCATGAGCACCCCGCCAATCCTCGACAGCCACGACGAGCCGGTGGACGAGAACCTGCCGGCGCGTGACGACCTGTACGCGAACCCGGGGATCCCCGAGCACCACTGGCGGCCGACCGACGTCGACCCGAAGGCCGAGAAGCGCGCCGAGCGCCAGGTCGCGGCGCTCTTCACGCTCTCCGCGATCTGCACGGTGCTGCTGATCGTCTCGTACTTCACCATCGACTCCGACGACACCGTCGGCAACCTCGGCGCCCAGAACCTGGCCTTCGGCCTGTGCCTCGCGGGTGCCCTGCTCTTCATCGGCATCGGCATCATCCAGTGGGCCCGCAAGCTGATGGCGGACGTCGAGATCATGGAGTACCGCCACCCCGCGGCGTCCTCCGAGGAGGACCGGGCGGCGACCATCCAGGCGCTCAGCGACGGCCTCGAGGAGTCCGGCATCGGCCGGCGCCCCCTCGTGCGCAACTCGCTGCTGGGCGCGGTGAGCCTGCTCGGCCTGCCCGCGGTCGTCTTCCTGCGCGACCTCGGCCCGACCAACGCCCAGGTGGTGGCCAACCCGCCGTTCATCGGCTCCGGCCTCGAGCACACCGTCTGGAAGTCCGGCATGCGCGTCGTCCGCGACGTCGTCGGCAGCCCGATCCGCCCCTCCGACCTCGAGATCGGTGACCTGGTCAACGCCGAGCCGGAGGCGCTGTTCAACGGCGGCGAGGACGGCGAGCCCCTGGAGGGCGTCGCCCTCCAGGTCGCCAAGTCCAAGGGCGCGGTCGTCGTCGTCCGCGTCGAGCCCGACGAGATCACCCCCGGCAAGGGCCGGGAGAACTGGTCGGTCGACGGCATCCTCTGCTACTCCAAGATCTGCACCCACGTGGGCTGCCCGATCTCGCTCTACGAGCGCACCACCCATCACCTGCTCTGCCCCTGCCACCAGTCGACGTTCGACCTGGCGGACTCCGCCCGCGTGGTCTTCGGCCCCGCGGCGCGGCCGCTGCCGCAGCTCGCGCTGATGGTCGACGAGGACGGGTACCTCGTGGCGCAGGACGACTTCGACGAACCTGTCGGACCTAGCTACTGGGAGCGTGGCTGATCATGGACACCAGCAAGGTAGCCACCAGCAACGCGACGACCGCGGCGACGGCGAAGAAGCCGAGTCGGGCCGCTGCCGCCGCCACCTGGGCCGATGAGCGCCTGGGCCTCGCCACGATGGCGAAGAAGAACCTCCGCAAGGTCTTCCCGGACCACTGGTCCTTCATGCTCGGCGAGATCGCGCTGTGGAGCTTCGTCGTGCTCCTCCTCACCGGCGTCTTCCTGACGCTGTGGTTCACGCCGAGCATGGGCGAGGTGCAGTACAACGGCACCTACGAGCAGCTGCGCGGCGTCCACATGTCCGAGGCCTTCGCCTCGACGCTGCGGATCTCGTTCGACGTACGCGGCGGCCTGCTGATGCGCCAGATGCACCACTGGGCGGCCATGCTCTTCGTCGCCTCGATGATGGTGCACCTGCTCCGCGTCTTCTTCACGGGCGCCTACCGCAAGCCGCGTGAGCTCAACTGGGTCATCGGCTCGCTGCTGCTGCTCCTCGGCACCCTCGAGGGCTTCACGGGCTACTCGCTGCCCGACGACCTCCTCTCCGGCACCGGCATCCGGGCCGCGGACGGCTTCATCAAGGCCAGCCCGGTCGTCGGCTCGTACATGTCGTTCTTCCTCTTCGGAGGCGAGTTCCCGGGTGAGTCGATCATCCCGCGGCTCTACACGATCCACGTGCTGCTGATCCCGGGCCTGCTGCTCGCGCTGATCGCCGCCCACATGCTGCTGCTCGTCTACCACAAGCACACGCAGTGGCCCGGCCCCGGCCGCACCGAGAAGAACGTCGTGGGCTTCCCGATGCTCCCGGTGTACGCCGCCAAGGCCGGTGGCTTCTTCTTCATCGTGTTCGGCGTGACCGCCCTGCTGGGCGGCCTGCTGTCGATCAACCCGGTGTGGAAGTACGGCCCCTACGACCCGTCCAAGGTGACCGCGGGCTCCCAGCCCGACTGGTACATGGGCTGGCCCGACGGCGCGCTGCGGATCATGCCCGGCCTCGAGACGCACCTGTGGGGCTACACGATCAGCTGGAACGTCATGCTGCCGATCCTGGTCCTGCCGATCGTCGCGTTCGCGTTCGTGATGATGCTGCCGTTCATCGATGCCTGGGTCACCGGCGACAAGCGCGAGCACCACCTGCTGGAGCGCCCGCGCAACGCGCCGACCCGGACGGCCCTGATGGTCGCCCTGATGACGATGTACGGCCTCTTCTGGATCGCCGGCGGCAACGACATCATCGCCATCAAGCTGCACTCGTCGATCAACCAGATCACGTACTTCCTGCGGATGGCCGTGTTCGTCGGACCGGTGCTCGCGTTCATCATCACGCGGCGCTGGTGCATCTCGCTGCAGCGCAAGGACAACGAGACGCTGCTGCACGGCTACGAGACGGGCATCATCATGCGGTCCGCCGAGGGTGGCTACACCGAGCGGCACCTGCCCCTCCCGGACTCGCGGGCCTACACGCTCACCGCACGCGAGCGCGACCCGAGCGTCAACGGTGGTCCCGAGGGCACCGATGCCAACGGCATCCCCGCCCCCGGCAAGGGCCGCCTGGCCGGCTTCCAGCACCGGGTCCGCACCCTCTGGTACACCGACAACCTGCAGAAGCCCACGCCGGCGGAGCTCGAGGAGGGCCACCACCACGCGGAGCACGAGCACGAGCTGCAGGAGTCGACCGAGGGCCACGCGGCCGACGGCCACCAGTTCGACGGCCACCACCTGGTCGAGGACGAGTCGCTCGACCGGCACTGATCAAGGACGCGCCAGCGGACTTGATGATGGTGGTCGAGCAAGCGACGCGAGTGAGCCTGCGAACTCGCGAGGAGCGTGTCGAGACCCAGTAAGCCAAGAATCAGCCTGAAGGCCGCCCACTCCCCCGGGAGTCGGGCGGCCTTCGTGTTCGGGGACGCGCCAGCGGACCTGAACGTCGGTGGTCGAGCAGCGATCGGGGACGCGCCAGCGGACCCGACGGAGCGTGTCGAGACCCAGCAAGACGAGAAGCAGCGTTGACCCTGTCGTGTTGTCCGTGGTCAGGGCTGGTTCGTCGCCCACCGGGTCTCGACACGCGCCTTCTGACTTCGCGGGCTCAGTCAGAGCGCTTGCTCGACCACCATCATCGAGTCCGCTGACGCGTCCTCGATCAGGAGAGCGCGGAGCCCTGCTGGAACTTCGCGAACGACTCGTTCCAGTCGCCGTAGCCGTTGTCGAAGGTCATCGGGCGGTCGGTGCCGGTGTACTCGACCACGTCGCCGCGACGGCTCATGTCGTAGAGCCACTGGGCGTTGGCGTCGCTCATGCCGGTGCAGCCGTGGGAGACGTTGGCGTAGCCCTGGGAGCCGACCGACCACGGTGCGCCGTGGATGAACTCGCCGGAGTAGGTGAGCCGCATCGCCCACTTCACGTCGTCGATGTCGTAGGCGTCGGCGGAGCCGGCCGGGATGCCGACGGTCTCGGAGTTCATCCGCTTGGTCGCGAACTTCTCGATGATCACCTTGATGCCGGAGCGGGTCGTGAAGCCGGGCTTGCCGGTGGTGATCGGGATGGTCCGGATCAGCTTGCCGTTGCTGAAGACCTTCATCTGGTGGGTCTGGGCGCTGACCTTGTAGACGTGCGCGTCGCCGACGTGGAAGTCGAGCTTGCGGCTCTCCTGCCCGTAGACGCCGCCACCCGCGGGGACACTGTCGACGTCGACGTCGACGTGGACGTCGGTGCCGGCCTTCCAGTAGGTCTTCGGCCGCCAGTGCGCCTCGGTGCTGCTGAGCCAGTGCCAGGCACCTGCCTGGGCCGGCTTCGACGTGACCGTCATGTGCTTCTCGAACGCCGCCCGGTCGGTGACCGGCAGGTCGAAGGTGACGATCACCGGCATGCCCACGCCGACGGTCTCGTCGGCCAGGGGCGCGACGGAGGGGTAGGTCTGCTGGTCGAGCGTGAGGTCCTGGGTCGCGAACCGCAGGTTGCGGGTCACCTCGCTGCCGTCCTCGCGCTTCGCCGTCGTCCTGACGACGTACGACGTGCCCGGCTCGAGGCGGCCGGTGGCCTGCCACCCGGCGCCGTCGGCCGTGATGTCGCCCGGGACCGAGCCCTGCGACGAGGAGACCCGGACGGCGCTGATGGTGCCGCCGTCGGCGGTGATCGCCAGCGTGGTGTCCACCGGGACGCCGGTGGCGCCCCGCTTGACGTTGGCGGAGACGTGCAGCGGAGCGGCCGGCGTCGCGCTCGGGGACTCGGAGGAGTCACCCGCCAGGGCGGAGGCGCCCGGCACATCCTTGCTGTCGCACGCGGTCAGTGCGAGCCCGGCGAGGATCAGGGCCGCGGTCGCCGCCAGTGGGCGGAGGCCTCGGTCGGACATGCTGCAACTCCCCATGAAGACGTGCGTGCGGTCTGGTCCAGCGTAACCGCCGACCCCAGGCCCGCCGCATTCCCCCGCGGCGGAGCGTCAGTGAGCGTGCACACCCCGGTAGTACTCGAAGACCCAGCCGCACAGCGCGATCGCACCGAGCAGCACGCCGATGATGAAGAGCCACCAGGCGCCGGCGGCGATGCCGAAGACGCACACCGCCAGGGTGAGCGAGCACCACAGCGGCCACCAGGAGTACGGCGGGAAGAAGCCCAGCTCACCCGCGCCGTCGGCGATCTCGCCGTCCTTACGGTCCTCGGGACGAGGGTCCATGTTCTTGGCGTGGAACCCGAGGTAGATCGTCACCATCAGGGTCAGCAGCGTCGTCATCGTGAGCGCCGACGTGCCGGTCCAGTCGCTGGTGATGAACCAGTACGCCGGGCTGACCAGCACGAGGAAGATCGTGCAGATCCCGAAGACCCATGCCTCGGACTTCATCAGGCGTTGCCTTCCGGGTCGTTGTTGCGGTCGCGCAGCATCTCGTCGCGACCCTCCATGTCAGGGGCGTCCGCCGGTCCACCGACCCGCGCCATCTCGTTGTCCTCCAGCTCGATCGCCGCCACCTCGGGGTGGTGCAGGTCGAACGCCGGCGACTCCGAGCGGATCCGCGGGATCGTGACGAAGTTGTGGCGCGGCGGCGGGCAGCTGGTGGCCCACTCGAGCGAGCGGCCCCAGCCCCACGGGTCGTCGGTGTTGACCAACGGCGCGCGGCGCGAGACGTAGACGTTGTAGAGGAACGGCAGTGTGGAGGCGCCGAGCAGGAAGGCACCGATCGTCGACACCTGGTTGAGGGTCTGGAACCCGTCGCTGGGCAGGTAGTCGGCGTACCGCCGCGGCATGCCCTCGACGCCGACCCAGTGCTGCACCAGGAAGGTGAGGTGGAAGCCGATGAAGAGCAGCCAGAAGTGCAGCTTGCCGAGGCGCTCGTCGAGCATCCGCCCGGTCATCTTGGGCCACCAGAAGTAGAAGCCCGCGAACATCGCGAACACCACCGTGCCGAAGACCACGTAGTGGAAGTGCGCGACCACGAAGTAGGAGTCGGAGACGTGGAAGTCCAGCGGCGGGCTGGCCAGGATGATGCCGGTCAGGCCACCGAAGAGAAACGTCGTCAGGAAGCCGATCGACCAGAGCATGGGCGTGTCGAAGGAGATGGACCCGCCCCACATCGTGCCGATCCAGTTGAAGAACTTCACGCCTGTCGGGATGGCGATGAGGAACGTCATGCCGGAGAAGAACGGCAGCGCGATGATGTAGACCTCGGGGTGCCCGAAGAACCAGAACAGGTGCTGCCACAGGATCGCGCCGCCGTGAGCGGTGTCGAAGACGTGGGCCCCGAGCTGTCGGTCGGCCTCCAGCGAGAGCAGCGCGCCGGCGAGCACCGGGAAGGCGATCAGCACGAGCAGGCTGGTGACCAGCGTGTTCCAGACGAAGATCGGCATCCGGAACATCGTCATGCCGGGCGCGCGCATGCAGATGATCGTGGTGATGAAGTTGACGGCACCGAGGATGGTGCCGAGACCGGCCATCCACAGACCCATGATCCACAGGTCGCCACCGACGCCGGGCGAGCGGATCGCGTCGGAGAGCGGCGTGTAGGCGAACCAGCCGAAGTCGGCCGCGCCCTGCGGGGTGAGGAAGCCGGAGGCGGCGATCAGGCCGCCGAAGAGGAAGAGCCAGTAGCTGAACATGTTCAGCCGCGGGAACGCCACGTCGGGCGAGCCGATCTGCAGCGGCATGATCACGTTGCCGAACCCGAAGAACAGGGGCGTCGCGAACAGCAGCAGCATGATCGTGCCGTGCATCGTGAAGAGCTGGTTGTAGAGCTCGTCGTTGACGATCTGCATGCCCGGGTAGGCGAGCTCGGACCGGATCAGCATCGCCATCAGGCCGCCGACCAGGAACCACGCGAACGACGTACCGAGGTAGAGCTTGCCGATCAGCTTGTGGTCGGTCGTGGTGAGGATCGTCGCGAGCATCTGCCCGAGCGGCTTGCGCGGCTCGGGGGTGACGCTGCTGGTGGGTTGTGCGGACGTTGCGGTCACTCCGCCCCCTCCTCGGACTCGTCACCGGCAAGGCCGGACTGGGTGCTGGCAAAGTCGCCGCCGAGCAGCGGCAGGTCGGACGTCGCGCCCGCGTCCTGCAGCTCCTGGAGGTGGGCGTCGTACTCCTCGCGCGTCACCACGTGGACGTTGAAGAGCATCCGCGAGTGGTAGACGCCGCAGAGCTCGTAGCACTTGCCCTTGAAGTCTCCGGTGCGCGTCGGGGTGATCGCGTAGTGGTTCACGCGGCCCGGGACGACGTCCATCTTCATCAGGAAGCCGGGGATGCCGAAGTCGTGGATGACGTCGGGCGAGTGCAGGTTGAAGCGGGTGGTCTCGTTGACCGGCAGGTAGAGGTCGGGGATCTGGGAGCCCGTGCCGGAGTCGTGGACGTACGACGTGTACGGGAACTCGGTCGAGGTCGGGGTGACGTCGCAGTCGCCCTTGTCGCCGATGCCGTAGTTGAACGTCCAGGACCACTGCTGGCCGACGATCTCCATGCAGTTGTCGTTGGGCCGGTCCTTGTCGAGCACGTAGTTCTGCGTCTCCACGGTGTGAGCGAAGAACACAACGACCATGATCACCGGGGCGATCGTGTAGAAGATCTCGAGCGGCAGGTTGTAGCGCGTCTGCACGGGGATCTCGTCGTCGCTGCGGCGACGGAAGCGGATGATCGCGTAGAAGATCAGACCCCAGACGATGACGCCGGTGATGAGCGCCGCGATCCACGCACCCTGCCAGAGGCTGAGGATGCGCTCGCCCTGCTGCGAAGCAGGGTCGGGCATCGCGAAACGCTCCCATTCACCCTTCGTCTGCGACGAGCAGCCACCGAGCACCAGGACACTGATACCCACGGCGGCTAGGGCGGCCGCGCGACGGATGGTCACGGGCTTCCCGGCCGTACGCCTGGGGAGTTGCAGACCCACGAACGAGCCTCTCTCTCAACGATCACGGATAGGTCGAACACTATCGGAATCGCACCCCAGATGAGCCGCTGGGGTGCCGGTAGGTTGCAGGTGTGAGAAAAGCCGCGGCCTACCTGGACTCGGCGTCCTCGGAGCCATTACACCCCGCCGCGCGCGAGACCCTGATGGCGGCCTACGAACGCGGGTACGCCGACCCGCGTCGCCTCCACGGCCTGGGGCGTGACGCCCGGCTGCTCCTCGACAACGCGAGAGCCGTGGTGGCGGAGTGTCTGGAGGTACGACCGGACGAGGTCAGCTTCACCCCTTCGGGTACTGCCGCCGTGCACCTCGGGCTGCTCGGCGCTCGGCGGGCCGGTACGACGGTCGCGCACTCCGCTGTCGAGCACTCGGCCGTGGTGCACGCCGCCACCTGGGCGGGCGAGGCCGTCGAGATCCCCGTCGACCGGGCCGGGCGGGTCGCACCCGGTCTCTCGGGCCCCGCCGGCTCCGGTGTCGTCGCCGTCCAGAGCGCCAACCACGAGGTCGGCACCGTCCAGCCGATCGCCGAGATCGCCGCCGGGCTCGACGTACCGGTGTTCGTCGACGCGTGCGCCTCGATGGGCCGACTGCCGCTCCCCCGCGGCTGGGACACCCTGGCGGGCTCGGCGCACAAGTGGGGTGGGCCGGCCGGCGTCGGCGTGCTGCTGGTCCGCAAGGGAGCCCGCTGGGTGAACCCCTTCCCCGCCGACGACCGGATCGACGAGCGCGCGACCGGCTTCGAGAACGTGCCCGCGGCCCTCGCCGCGGCGGCCGCCCTCCGGGCGGTCGTGGAGGAGCGCGAGGAGGTCAACGCGCGTCAGTTCGCGCTGGTCGACCGGATCCGGGCGTCCGTCGCCACGATCCCGGACGTCGAGGTGGTCGGCGACCCGGTCGAACGCCTCCCCCACCTGGTCACCTTCTCCTGCCTGTACGTCGACGGCGAGGCGCTGGTGACCGAGCTCGACCGGCGCGGGTACGGCGTCGCGAGCGGCTCGGCCTGCACCGCCTCGACGCTGACCCCCAGCCGGGTGCTCGAGGCGATGGGCGTGCTCACGCACGGCAACGTCCGGGTGTCCCTCACCCGCGACACCACGGCCGAGGACGTCGACGGCTTCCTCGCCGAGCTGCCCGACGTCGTACAGAGCATCCGCGCCGAGGCCGGCTTCCGGTGAAGGCGGACCTGGAGCTCGACTGCCGGGACATGCTCTGCCCGCTGCCGATCATCGAGCTCGGCAAGAGGTACGCCGAGGTGCCGGTCGGCGGGCTGGTCGCGGTCGTCGCGACCGACGTCGCCGCCCGGACCGACGTGCCGGCGTGGTGCCGGATGCGCGGGCAGGAGTACGTCGGCCAGGACGTGGCCGACGACGGGTCGCCGCGCTACGTCGTACGCCGGGTCAGCTGATCGTCAGCTGATGGCCTTGAGGTGCGGCTGCACCTCGGCCGCGGCGTCGGCGCCGTAGGACTCGTCGACCCGGGCCAGGAACTCGGCCGCGGTGAAGGAGTACTCCTGGGTGCCGACCGTCTCGACGACGTACGCCGCGAGCACGCACCCGACCTGGGCGGCGCGCTCGTGGCCGAGGCCCCACGCGAGCGCAGCGAGGAAGCCCGAGCGGAAGGCGTCGCCGACGCCGGTCGGCTCGACCGCGGTCACGTTGGCGGCCGCCGGGAGCTCGAAGGTCGCCAGGCCGCGGCCCTGGACCCGCACGCCGTCCTTGCCGAGCGTCGTGACCTGGACGTCCACCTTGTCCAGGACCTCGGCCGCGGTCCAGCCGGTCTTCTGCTCGATCATGTGCGACTCGTACTCGTTGGAGAAGAGGATCGCGGCCCCGTCGATCAGCTTGCGGATCAGCTCCCCGTCGCTGAACGCGAGCTGCTGGCTCGGGTCGGCGATGAAGGGGTAGCCGCGCTGGCGGCACTCCTCGGTGTGGCGCAGCATCCCGTCCGGGTCGTCGGCGCCGATGAGCACGTAGTCGGGCGTGCCGACGCGGTCGACCACGGGCCCGAGCTCGATCAGCCGGGCCTCGCTCATCGCGCCGGGGTAGAACGACGCGATCTGGGCGCCGGTCGGGTCGGTGGTGCAGACGAAGCGGGCGGTGTGCCGGGTCTCCGAGATGCGCACGTGGGAGCAGTTGACGTTGTGCCGCTCGAGCCAGGAGCGGTAGTCGGCGAAGTCCTCGCCGGCCGAGCCCACCAGGACCGGGCGCAGGCCCAGCTGCCCCAGGCCGAAGCACATGTTGGCCGCCACCCCACCGCGGCGGATCTCCAGGTCGTCGACCAGGAAGGACAGCGAGATCTTGTCGAGCTGCTCGACCACGAGGGAGTCGGCGAACTTGCCCTGGAAGCTCATCAGGTGGTCAGTGGCGATGGATCCGGCGATCAGCAGCGACATGACACGGGAGACTACCGATCAGTACCCGTAGGAGTACCAATCGGTAGCCCTTAGCGTCGGAGCATGAGCGCCCCGAGACTCGCGTACGACGACGCCGCCACCCCCGCCGAGATGCGGGCCGACTGCCTGGCCGTGCAGGCCTCGCTGACCCGGCCGCTGGCCGCTGCCGCGCGTGACCTCGCGCAGGAGCAGCCCAAGAGCGGCATCGAGGTCCCCGAGGCCGCCGCCCGCCTGGCCCGCGCCATCTATGGCGAGTAGCCGGCCCACGACGTACGAAAGCCCCCTCCCGATCGGGAGGGGGCTTTCGTCTGTCAGATCAGTGGAACGAATCACCGCAGGCGCAGGAGCCCGTGGCGTTCGGGTTGTCGATCGTGAAGCCCTGCTTCTCGATGCTGTCGACGAAGTCGATCTGCGCACCGTTGAGGTAGGGGACGCTCATCCGGTCGACCACGACGGACACGCCGTCGAAGTCGGTGACGACGTCGCCGTCGAGGCTGCGCTCGTCGAAGAAGAGCTGGTAGCGGAGGCCGGAGCAGCCGCCCGGCTGCACCGAGATGCGCAGCGACAGGTCGTCGCGCCCCTCCTGCTCGAGGAGGCTCTTCACCTTGCCGGCCGCGACAGCACTCAGGTTGATCTGGTCGGTGCGGCGCTCAGTGGTGGTCTCGAGCTGCTCGGTCATGTGGTGTCTCCCCAGGGTCGACGGAAGTCTTGGTACTAGCCCCAATGGTCGCACACACCTGGATATTCCCACCGTTAGGTTGAGCCGCATGCCTGTGAGCTCCCCCCGCCGTGCCGTCGCCCGAGCGCTCGTCCGTGCCGCCCGCACGGTCGACGCGACCGCCCTGCCCCAGCCGACGCCTCCGCCGCGCCGACCTCCGGGTCCGCGGGGCCCGGCTCCGGCCGGCCGCTGCCTGGTCTGCCACTCGCCCCGGGTACGCCGTCAGGAGGTGGCGTTCGTCGACGATCCCGAGCTGCGCAAGACCGTGAACGCCTGCCGGCGGTGCGGGTACGTCGCGATCGACGAGCTCCCGAACGACCTCTACCGGGGCAAGTCCTCGGTCGACGAGCTGCCGCCGCCCACCTCGCGGATGGGCACGGAGGACCGGACGGGTCGCGAGTTCGAGATGGCCCGGATGGCGCTCGACATCCTCGGGCGCCGCAAGCCCCAGGACGTGCTGGTGTACGGCGCCGGCCGCAGCCTCGACAACCTGCACATCCAGCGCCTGCCCGGCGTCGGCGAGGTCGCGATCGCCGACATCATGAAGGTCCGAGACGACGCCCCCTTCGTGGACCCGAACGAGCCCGGCGCCCGACGGTTCCCGATCGTGATCGCCAGCGAGGTGGTCGAGCACTTCCGCGACCCCTGGCCGGACTTCGCGACCATGGCGCGGGTGGTCGGACCGCGCGGGCTGCTCGTGTGCGGGACCAACGTCCACAGCGGCCGGCCGCGGCTTCAACGGCACCGCTACCTCTTCTACCCCGACCACACGTCGTACTACTCGGCGGAGTCGCTCCGGCAGATCGCCACCAGGCTCGGCTTCCACATCGACTTCCGCCTGCCCGAGGGACTGGGGACGCGGAAGCGCTACGTGCTGCTGAGCCGCTCGCCCGAGGTCCTCGCCCGGGCCGCCACCTACTTCGGACGGGTCGGGCTCGCCCCGTCCGAGGTCACGGAGCGACGCCGCGAGGCGGCCGCGGCGGCGGCCGGCTGAGGCGCGCTCAGCGCGACCAGGTGCGCGCGACCCGCTCGGCCAGGTCGGCCAACGCACCGGCGGGGTCCGCGAAGGCGCGCTCCTCGCCGGCCGCCTCCACGAGCGAGTACGCCGACTCGACGCCCAGCGCGCGCATCTCCCGGGAGCCCACGTGCACCTGGCCCGCCAGCACCACGCACGGACGCAGCGCCTCGCCGGCGATCTCGGCGACGCCGTACGGCACCTTGCCGCCGCGGCTGGAGTAGTCGAAGGCGCCCTCGCCGGTGATCACCAGGTCGGCCGCTCGGGCGCGCTCGGCGAGCCCGAGCGCCCCGGCGACCAGGCCGATCCCGGGCTCCCGGGTGCCGCCGAGGAGCAGCAGGGCGAAGCCGAGACCGCCGGCCGCCCCGGCTCCGTCGGCGAGCGCGACCTTGCGGTCGGTGGCGACCGCGAGCTCCTGCAGCCAGCCGTCGACGACCGGCAGCCGGTCCTCGGGGATGCCCTTCTGCGGGCCGAAGACCTTGGTCGCGCCGAAGAGCCCGGTCAGCGGGTTGTCGACGTCGGTGGCCGCGACCAGCTCGACGTCGAAGGCCGGCAGCTCGACGCCGGTGATGCCGGCCAGCCCCGCCGCCCCCTGGTCGAGCGGCCGGTCGGCGGTGGCCCCGAGCGCCGCGAGCAGGCCCGCTCCCCCGTCGTTGGTGCCGCTGCCGCCGAGCCCGAGCACGACCCGGGTCGCCCCGGCGTCGACCGCCGCGGCGACCAGCTCGCCGACGCCGTACGTCGTGGCCGTCTCGGCACCCTCGCCGCCCGTCAGGTGGAGCCCGCAGGCCTGGGCGGTCTCGACGTACGCCGTCTGCTCGCGCACCAGCAGGGTCGCCGGGGTCGGCTCGCCGTGCGGGCCGCGGACCGTCACCGCGAGCAGCTCGCCGCCGAGAGCGGCGTGCAGCACGTCGATGAAGCCCGGCCCGCCGTCGGCCATCGGCGCGAGGTCGAGCTCGTCGCCCGGGGCACGGCGCCGCCAGCCCGCGGCGATCGCCTCGGCGGCCTCGACCGCGGAGAGCGTGCCGGCGAACTTGTCGGGTGCCACCAGAACTCGCATGCGCCCATCCTGGCCCACTCCCTAGGGTCGACCTCATGGCAGACCTGACCATCCGCCCGATGACGCCCGACGACGTCGCGGAGGCCGAGCGCGTCAGCGACGAGGGGTTCTTCGAGCTCGACACCCGCATGCAGCGGATCTCCGGCCCGGCCCCCGAGCGCCGCTCCGACCCGCACCGCGCGGTGTGGATCGAGCGCACGCAGCACCTCCTGGTCACCGACCCCGGTGGTTGCTGGGTCGCCGAGGACGACACCGGGATGGTGGGCATGGCGACGTCGTACCGGCGCGAGACGCTCTGGTGCCTCGCGACGTACGCCGTGCTGCCCGGCCGGCAGGGTCAGGGCATCGGCAAGCCGCTGCTCGCCGCCGCCATGAACCACGGCCGCGCCTGCACCCGCGGGATGCTCTCGTCGTCCTCGGACGCCAAGGCGGTCCGGGTCTACCACCAGGCGGGGTTCGCGCTGCACCCGCAGATGTACCTGACCGGCACCCTCGACCGGTCCACGCTCCCCGTCATCGAGAAGGTCCGCGAGGGCACCGCGTCCGACATCGACCTGATGGACTCGCTCGATCGAGGGGCCCGGGGCGCCGGGCACGGTCCCGACCACGAGCTGATGCTGCGGAGCTGGCGGCTGCTCGTGTCCGACACGACCACCGGGTCGGGCTACGCGTACCTCAACGAGCGCGGTCAGCTCGCGCTGCTGGCGGCGTCCAACCGGCGCACGGCGACGCGCGTGCTCTGGGCCGCGCTGGCCGACGGACCGGAGCAGGTGACGATCTCCCACGTCACGGGGGCGAACCAGTGGGTGCTCGACGTCGGGTTCGCCGCCCGGCTCGAGCTGCACCAGGAGGGCTACCTCGGCCTGCGCGGGATGAAACCGCCCGCGCCGTACGTTCACAACGGTGCCCTGCTGTGACGTGCGAGTCGCGAGAATAGGATCGGGTCATGACAACCGTCGACCTCCCGCTGCTGCCCCTCGGGCGCGGCACCGACCTCAACAGCGAGCGCGGCGTCGAGTGCCCCGGCGACCTGCCCGCAGCCTCCGACCCCGACCTGGTCGCGCGCGCTCTCGCCGCCAAGGAGGCGCTGGGCAGCAAGGTCTTCGTGCTGGGCCACCACTACCAGCGCGACGAGGTCATCCAGTTCGCCGACGTCACCGGTGACTCGTTCAAGCTCGCGCGGGACGCGGCCGCCCGCCCGGACGCCGAGTTCATCGTCTTCTGCGGCGTGCACTTCATGGCCGAGTCGGCCGACATCCTCACCGGGCCGGGCCAGCAGGTGATCCTCCCCGACCTCGCGGCCGGCTGCTCGATGGCCGACATGGCCCGCCTCACCCAGGTGGAGATGGCGTGGGAGGCGATGACCGCGGCCGGGGTCGCGGACTCCGTCGTACCCGTGACCTACATGAACTCCAGCGCCGACATCAAGGCGTTCTGCGGCCGCAACGGCGGCGTCGTCTGCACGTCGAGCAACGCCGAGGTCGCCCTCGAGTGGGCCTACGCGCAGAAGCCCGACGCCCCGGACGGGGCGAAGGTGCTGTTCCTGCCCGACCAGCACCTCGGCCGCAACACCGCGATCCTCAAGATGGGCCTCACCCTCGACGACTGCGTCGTGTGGGACCCGCACCGCCCCAACGGCGGTCTGACCGTCGAGCAGCTGCGCGACGCGAAGATGATCCTGTGGAAGGGCCACTGCTCCGTGCACGGCCGCTTCACCGAGGAGGTTGTCGACGAGCTGCGCGCGACCATCCCGGGCGTCCAGATCCTGGTGCACCCGGAGTGCAAGCACGAGGTCGTGCTCAAGGCCGACCTCGTCGGCTCGACGGAGTTCATCATCAACACCATCGAGGCTGCCCCCGCCGGCTCGAGCTGGGCGATCGGCACCGAGCTCAACCTGGTCAAGCGGCTCGCCGCCGCCCACCCGGACAAGCGGATCACGTTCCTCGACAAGACGGTCTGCTACTGCTCGACGATGAACCGGATCGACCTGCCCCACTTCGTGTGGGCGATGGAGTCGCTGGTCGCGGGCCAGGTCGTCAACCGGATCGAGGTCGACCCCGAAACCGAGAAGCACGCCCTCGTGGCGCTGGAGCGGATGCTCGCCCTGCCGGGCAAGACCCACAAGGACTGACCCACTCGTCGAGTCGGGAGTTCTGACCGTCGAGTCGGGAGTTCTGACCGTTGGTTCGGGAGTTTCGTCCATCCGAGCTCGCAAGAAGTCCCGATTCGATCGTCAGAAGTCCCGACTCAAGCGCCAGAACTCCCGACTCGACCTAGTCCGGCAGCTCGAACCAGGCGCAGGTCCCGCCGTACGGCGCGTCGGTCAGGCCGATCCTGCCGCCGTGCGCCTCGACGATCCGCCGGCACGTCGTCAGGCCGATGCCCGACCCCTCGACGTCCTCGTTGACGCGGGCGAGCGGCTGGAAGACCCGTTCCTGCTGGTCGGCGGGGACGCCGGGTCCGCAGTCGCGGACCTCGACCCGCCAGCGGTCGCCGATCCGGGTCGAGTCCACCTCGATGTGGGCGGGCTGGCCGGGGCGCACGAACTTGGCGGCGTTCGCGACCAGGTTCTGCAGCACCGCGCGCAGCTGGACGGGGTCACCGACGACGGTGGGCAGCTCCCCCACGACGACGGTCGTCCCCGCGAGCGCGGCGGCCAGGTCCTCCTGCACGTCGGCGACGACCGCGGCCAGGTCGACCGGACCGCGCTGCAGCTCGCCGCCGACGCGGGCGAAGGCGAGCAGGTCGTTGATGAGCGACTGCATCCGGTCGGCGCCGCCGATCGCGCGCTGGACGAGGAAGGTCATCTCCAGCTGGTCGTCCTCGGACGCGCTGACCTCCTCCTC
The DNA here is from genome assembly GCF_039543825.1 of Nocardioides conyzicola. Lineage (NCBI taxonomy): Bacteria > Bacillati > Actinomycetota > Actinomycetes > Propionibacteriales > Nocardioidaceae > Nocardioides > Nocardioides conyzicola. The sequence continues at coordinate 491,468 of NZ_BAABKM010000005.1, forward strand.
GATCATCTTGAGCGACAGGGTCACCGCCGTCAGCGGGTTGCGCAGGTCGTGGCTCACCTGACCGGCGAACGCCGCGAGCTGCTCGTTGGAGCGCTCCAGCTCGCGGGTCCGGAACTCCAGCTCGAGCAGGTCGACGACCCGGTCCGCGAGCCCGAGCAGGGCGCGCTCCTGCTCGTCGGTCAGCGATCTGGGGACCTCGTCGAAGACGCACAGGGTCCCGATGACGACGCCCTCGGGGGTCAGGAGCTGGTGGGTCGCGTAGAACCGGACGTTGCCGATCGCGCCGGTGACGAACGGGTTGTCGCGGAACCGCGGATCAAGGCTGGCGTCCGGCACCACGACCGGCCGGCCCTCGTGGAGGACCACGTTGCACATCGAGTCCTCGCGGGCGCACACCGAGGGGTCGAAGCCGTGCGTGGCGATCTGGTGCTGCTCGGTGTCGGTGATCAGGTTGATCGTCGCCATCGGGGTCTGGGCGACCTGGGCCGCGATCTCGACGATCGCGAGCAGGTCGGCTCGCGGCGGGTGCACCAGGACCTGGTACTTCCCGATCTCGGCGACGCGCGCCGCGTCCGGCCCCCCAGTGGTCGTCACGACGCGAAGGTTAATACGGACGCGGTCCCGCGTCACCGCCCGCCCGTCACCGGGAGAAGCTCGGCGGCCCTCCACCCCCGGCCGGCGGACCACCGTTGCCACCGAAGCCTCCGCCGCCGAACGCTCGACGCTGGGTGCTGCTGTCGTCGGTGGTCGGCAGGGCCCGGTCGAGGTCGGCGAGCACCACGACGTCGCCGGCGGCGAGCCCGTCGGTCACCTCGACCGTGGTCGCCCCGACCACCCCGGTGGTCACCCGGGTCCGGGTGACGCTGTCGCCGTCCTTGACGCTCACCGCGCCGTTGGTGACCGCCGACGCCGGGACGGTGACGACGTCCTGGGCGTCGCCGGTCACGACCGAGACCGAGGCGTTGAGGCCGGTCGCGACGTCGAGGTTCTTGCGCGTCAGGGTGATCGTCACCGGGTACGTCGAGGAGTCGTCGGGCACGGTGCTGATCTGCGTCACCGTGCCCGCGAGCCCGTCGGACGAGCCGGCCGGGGTCGCGGTCGCCAGCTGGCCGACGGCGAGCTGCTGCACCTGGGCGCTGGTCGCGTCGACCTGGACCGTCGTCGTGCCGCGCGAGACCAGCACGAACACCTCCGTGCCCGACGAGATCGAGTCACCCTCGGCGGCGTCCACCGCGACGACCTCGCCCGCGAACGGTGCCGTGACCGTGGCCATCCGGAGCTCCTGCTGCGCCTCGATCAGGTCGGCCTTCGCCTGGTCGATCGCGGCCTGGTCCTTGGCCAGGGTCGCCGCCGTGACGGTCATCCCGCCCGAGGCGCCCGAGCCGCCCGAGGACGGGGTGGACGAGGTCGACGGCGTGCTGCTCGGCTGGCTCGTGCTGGGCTGGTCCGTGGGTTGGGCCGTGGGCTCGTCCGAGGGCTGGGCCGTGGGCTCGTCCGTGCTGGGCTGGTCGCCGCTGGACTGGAGCCCCGCCACGGCCGCGGTCAGGGTGCTCGCGAGGTCGGTCAGGGCGCCCTGCAGCGCGTCCTGGTCGGTGGAGACCTGGGTCTGCGCGGCCTGGACGGCGGCGAGCGCGTCCGTGCACGCCTGGTCGGTCGCGTCGTCGGTGGTCCCGGGATCGGCGCTCGGGTCCGCGGTCGGGTCGGTGCTGGGATCCTCGCTCGGGTCGGATGTGAACGCCGTCGCGCAGGCGGCCTGCTGCGCCGTCAACGCGTCGCGTGCGGCGGTCAGGGACGCGCTGACCACCGACTGGGCCGACGTGACCGCGCGCTGCTGGGCGGCCAGCTCGGCGAGCGCCGCCGAGGTGCCGTCGTCCGTGCCGCCGCCGGTGGACGGTTCGTCGGAGCCGCCGCCAGCGGAGCCGCCGCCCGACCCGTTGCCCGAGGAGCCCGTGGCCGGCGTGGCCGACGAGGTCGAGGTCGAGGTCGAGGTCGAGGTCGAGGACACGGTGTCCGCCTGGGACTCCTCGTCGTTCTCCAGCTGGGCACGGGCCTGGGCGAGCGTGGCCCGGGCCTGCTGGACCGACTTGCGCAGGCTGGTGTCGTCGAGGGCGCCGAGCACCGCGCCGGCCTTGACCTTGTCACCGGCCGCGACGGAGACGTCCTCGATCGTCCCGGAGGTCGCGAAGGAGAGGTCCGCCCGGCCCGCAGGCTCGACGGCGCCCGAGAGCTCGAGGGTCTGCTCGACGTCGCCGACCGTGGCGGCGACCGTCCGGTAGGACGTGCCGTCGGCGCTGGCGGCGTACGCCGCGTAGCCGACCCCGACCACCGCGACCGTCAGGGCACCGGCAATCACCCGCCGCGCACGGCGGCCGGGTCGACGCATGCGGGCGACGTTCACGACGCGCCGCCTGCGCGGCCCATGCCGAACCCGCCGGTGCACGCACCGTCGACCGGCTGGGACACGCTGATCGAGGTCGCGGCCACCGCGCCGGTGTCGTCGGACTCGCCCAGGGCGTTGACGCACGCCCCGACCTTGACGGCGGCAGCGGTCGCCTTCGCGTTGGTCGTGTACGTCGTGTCGTCGCCCACGGTCACCGAGACCTCGGTCGACGTGGCGTCGGCGCTCTCGCCACCGCCGGGCTGGGTCGCCGTGACCGTGAAACCGGTCGCGGAGACCGCCGTGACCTCGCCGACGGTGCCGAACCCACCGAACCCGCGACCACCCCCACCGGGGCCGCCGGACGGGGCGCCGGACGGGGCGCCACTGGGTCGGTCGGTCGGCATGCCGCTCGGAGCACCGGCGGGCCGCTGGCCCCCGCCACCGAAGCCGCACGTGCCGTCGTCGGAGGCCGCGGTGATCCGCACCGTGGCGGCCGTGACCTCGGTCGCCGGGGCGGTCGAGGCATCACCGGACGAGCCGTCGTCGGCCGTGGTCACGACGACGCACGAGCCGACGGTCACGTCCGCGAGGGTCGCGTCCACCTGCTGGGTGAAGGTCGTCTTCCCGGTCCACGACACGGCGACCTGACCGGAGGCCTGGCTCTGCACCTGCGCGGTCGTGCCGCTGACGGCCGCGACCTCGCCGGATGCACCGGGCGCCCGACCTCCCTGGCCGCCGGCGGTCTGCCCGGCGGGTCCACCGGCCGCCGCGGCCGAGTCGGAGGCTTCGCCGCTGGCGTCGCTGCCGCAGGCCGCCAGGGTGGCCAGCACGAGCACCGAGGAGGCGGTCGCGAGCGTGACACGGGTGAGGTTCATCGAGGTCCTTCCAAGGGATCTATTCACTGCGGAGCGCATCGATCGGGGTGAGTCGGGCGGCGCGGCTGGCCGGGTAGACCCCGAAGCCGACGCCGAGCGCGAGGGAGGTGGCCAGGGCGGCCAGGGTGGCGACCAGCGAGAGCGTCACGGGTTGGTCGATCAGCGGCGGCAGCATCCACGAGCCGACGACCCCGATCAGGATCCCGGCGATGCCGCCGGCCAGGCCGAGCATCGAGGCCTCGACCAGGAACTGTCGCCCGATCACGCTCGGCGTCGCACCGAGGGCCTTGCGGAGCCCGATCTCGCGGATCCGCTCCGTGACCGAGACCAGCATGATGTTCATGACCCCGACCCCGCCGACGAGCAGGGAGATCGCGGCCACGCCGGTGAGCAGCACCGTGAGCGTCTTGTTGGTGGAGTTCGCGGTCTCGACCAGAGAGTCCTGGGTCGAGATGCTGAAGTCGGCATCCGTGGCGGCGACGTCGTGACGGGTCAGGAGCAGGCTGTTGATCTCCTGGTACGCCGCGCTCAGCGTGCCTGCGGACGTGGCCTCCACGTAGATCGTCGACACGGCGCTGGTCGTCGAGCCGGTGATCGACTTCGCGGTGCTGATCGGGACCAGGGCCTGGTCGTCCTCCGAGGTGCCGCTCGAGGAGGCGCCCGACGAGTCGAGGACGCCGATGACCGTCAGCTGGCGCCCGCCGATGGTCACGCTCTGCCCGACGGGGCTGCCGAACGTGAAGAGCTCGCCCGCGGTGTCGGACCCGAGCACGACGACGTCGGCGCCGCTGGTGACCTCGGCGTCGGTGAAGAAGCGTCCCGAGGCGAGCGTCCGGGCGCGGACCTCCAGCCACGACGGAGTCGTGCCGACGACCGACGTGGTCCAGTTGGTCTCTCCGGCGGTGACCGCGAGGGACGACGAGGTGACGGCGGCGACCTTCTCCGCATCGGGTACGGCGTCCGGGTCGGCCACGGCGCTGGTGTCCTCGAGGGTCAGCGTGGTCGCCGACCCGAACCCGCCGCGTACGCCGGACGTGTCGGTGCTGCTGCCGGGCGAGATGATCAGCAGGTTGCTGCCGAGCGCGTCGATCTCCGACTTGACCTTGCCCTGGGCCCCCTGGCCGAAGCCCACGGTGAGGATCACCGACGCGATGCCGATGACGATGCCCAGCATGGTCAGGATCGAGCGCATCCGGTGGGCGCGCACGGCCTCGGCGCCCGCCCGGACGGTCTCCAGCCAGTTCACGCGATCGCCCCGGCGCGCGCGGTCGGCTGGTCGGAGACGATCTGGCCGTCGTGGATCACGAGGTTGCGCCCGGCTCGGGCGGCCACCTCGAGCTCATGGGTGATCAGCACGATCGTGCGTCCGGCGCCGTGGAGCTCGTCGAGGAGCCCGAGCACGTCGGCCGTCGACTTGGAGTCGAGGTTGCCGGTCGGCTCGTCGGCCAGGATCATCGCCGGCTCGGTGACGAGGGCACGCGCGACGGCGACCCGCTGCTGCTGCCCACCGGACAGCTCACCCGGCCGGTTGTCGACACGGTCCCCCAGCCCGACGCGCTCGAGGGCGGCCACCGCCCGCTCGCGGCGCTCCGTGCGGTGCACGCCCGCGTAGATCAGCGGGAGCTCCACGTTGCGCCACGCCGAGTGGCTGGCCAGCAGGTTGAACTGCTGGAAGACGAACCCGATGCGCCGGTTGCGGACCTCGGCGAGCTCCACCTCGGTCATCATCGAGACGTCCTCGCCGGCGAGCCGGTAGTGCCCCTCGGTCGGGTTGTCGAGGCAGCCGACGATGTTCATCAGCGTCGACTTGCCGGACCCGGACGGACCGACGACGGCGACGTACTCGCCCGACTGGATCGTGGTGTCGATGCCGCACAGGGCCTCGAACTCGATGCTGCCGGAGCGGTAGGTCTTGCGGATCTGCTCCAGCTCGATGATCGCGGTCACTGGCCGGGACCCCCGGCCGGCATCCCGCCAGGCAGCTGGCTGAAGTCGGGCAGCTGCCCGCCGCCGGGGAGCTCGCCCTGCTGTTGCCCGCCGCCGTTGCCGCCACCCGTCGGGGCCCGGAAGCCCTGGACGACGATCGTGTCGCCCTCCTTCAGCCCCTGGGTGATCTCGGTGGCCATGCCGTACGTCTCGCCGGTCTCGACCTCGGTCTTGACCTCCTTGCCGTCCACCAGCTTGGTCACATAGGTCTTGCCGTCGGTGGTCGAGAGGGCGTTGGTGGCGACGGTGAGCACGTCGGGGACCTGCTTCACGACGATCGAGACGGTCGCCGAGACGCCGGCGTACAGGTCCTGCTGCTTGCCGGTGACCTCGACGGTGACCGGGAAGACCGCGGCCCCGCTGTCGTTGGTCTGGGCGACGAGGCCGACCTCGGAGACGGTGCCGTAGATCGTGTCGTCGACGCCGGTGGCGGTGATCTTGGCCTGCAGGCCCTCCTTCAGCTGCTGGGCGTCCGCGGCCGCGACCGTGCCGTCGACGACGAAGGAGTGGGTGGAGACGATCGAGATGGTCCCGGTGGCCGTGTCGGTGCCGGTGTCCGTCGAGCCGTTCGACGCGTCGGCACCGCTCGGGCTCGAGCTCGAGCTGGAGCCGGTGACGTCGCCCTTGGCCAGGTCGACGCTGGTCACGGTGCCCGCGATCGAGGCCCGCAGGGTGGCGTCCTGCACGGCCTCCCGAGCGTCGGCGAGCGTGGCCTGCGCCGACACGACCGCGGCGTTGTCGGCGGCGAGCTGGACGTCGCTCTCGCCGTTGTCCTCGTCCTCGTCGAGCTGGGTGGTCGCCGCCTCGAGCGAGGTCAGCGCCGCCGCCCGCGAGGCCACCAGCGCGCTGTCGTCGACGCGGGCGAGCGGGTCGCCCTTTTTGACCTTGTCGCCCTCGTCGACCAGGACCTTCGTGACGGTGCCGGAGACGGCGAAGCTCTCGTCGCTGGACTTCCGGGCGGCGATCGTGCCGTCGGCCGAGACCGTCTGCTCGATGGTCTGGGTGCTCACGGTCGCCGTGGTGCTGGACTCCGCCGCCGTCGAGTCCCGGGTCATCAACCAGACGCCGCTGCCGGCGGCCACCACCAGGGCGACGGGTACGGCGAGCCAGGCCCGCCTCCGTCCCCGCAACGAGATCCGCACCAGCACTCCTCCTGACGATCGCACGCCCCGAGGGGCCGGTCAGGAGGAATGTGTCGGTGCGGGCTGTGGCGGGAGTGGGGTGTCCCTGTGCGTCACCTGTGGGTCAGAGCCCGGGGGCTCCCCAGACGGCCAGCCAGCGACCGAGGTCCTGCTCCATCGGCAGCTCGCCGGTCAGGGTGTCGCGGAGGTGGATCTCGGTCAGGTTGTCGCGCTGCTTCTCCCCCGGCTTGGGGGCGAACGCGTAGAAGGTGCCGCGCTTGTAGAGGTAGACCAGGCCGACGCGACGGCCGTCGGTGCCCTCGAACGGGATCAACGAGCAGAGCAGCCCCGACCCGAAGCCGTGGTCCTCGAGCGAGGTGTTGACGGCGTGCAGGTCGGTGCACAGCCCCGCCGGGTCGTCGGGGTCACCGTGGACGACCAGCCAGGTGAAGCCGTACTCGTCCTGCGAGACCTCGACGTCCGGCTCGTCGGGGTCGGCGTTGAGGAGCTCGACCACGTCGGCCTGGACCGCGCGGAACGCCTGGCCGGTCGCCGCGCGGTAGCAGACCGAGGCGGTCCCGGTCGGCCGCAGCGCGAGCGTCGTCTCGAGGGTGACCGCGGCGCTCGGGACCAGGAAGAGCGCGTCGAGCTGCGGCGCCTTCGGTCGGGACCGGCCGGCGATGACGTCCCAGAGGCCCATCAGGCGGTGCGATCGAGCTCGGCGCGGATCCCCGCGAGCTGCTCGAGGCGCTGCTCCAGGGTCGGGTGCGTCGAGGTGAGGGTGCGCATCGAGACGCCCTTGACGGCCGGTGCGATGAAGAACGCGTTCATCGGCTGCGAGGCGCGCAGGTCGCGGTCGGGGATCGTGTTGATCTCGCCGGTGATCTTCTGCAGCGCCGACGCCAGGGCCTCGGGCTTCATGGTCAGGTAGGCGCCGGCGCGGTCGGCCGACAGCTCGCGGTAGCGCGAGAGCAGCTTGAGGAGCAGGAAGCTGACGGCGTACGTGATCATGCTGACGACCAGCACGACCAACCAGACCGGCAGGCCGCCGCTGTTGTTGTCGCGGCGGCCGCCGCCGAAGATCGCGCCGTACTGCGCGCCGCGGGTGAGCATGCCGGCGAGGATGCCGGCCGAGGAGGCGACGGTCATCACCAGGACGTCGCGGTGGGCGACGTGCGAGAGCTCGTGCGCGAGCACGCCCTCGAGCTCCTCGGCGTCGAGCCGCTGGAGGATGCCGGTGGTGACGACGACGACCGAACGCTGCGGGGACCGACCGGTCGCGAAGGCGTTGGGCAGGTCGGTGTCGGCGATGCCGACGCGCGGCTTCGGCATGTCGGCGAGGGCGCAGAGCCGGTCGATCATGCCGTGCAGCTCGGGTGCCTCCTGCGGGCTGACCTCACGGGCGCCCATCGCCTTCATCGCGACGCTGTCGGAGTTGTACCACTGGAACCAGACCACGCCGAGTCCGATGACCGCGATGAACGGCGCCCAGCCGATCGGCATGACGGCGATCAGGAGCGCGATGATGGCGACGAAGAGACCACCGAGCAGGAACATCACGGTGGTCATCCGGGCGGTGAGCCCGGCGTCGCCGACGAAACGAGTGCGTGCCATGCCTCGATTGTCCCCGGTGGCCCAAGGAGGACCGGGGCCCCGGCGGGATCAGGCCGGGTTGGTGCCCTCGGAGGCGTCCTTCTCCGGCTCGGGTGCCAGGATCTCCGCCGGAGCGGGCGTGCTGCCGCCCTTGAGGGCCGCCAGCTCGGCCTCGACGTCGGCCTTGGAGCTCATCGCGTCGAGCTCCCGGGAGATGTCGTCTCCCGAGCCGACCGCGGTGGCGTCGTCCAGGGCACCGGAGGCGATCAGCTCGTCGATCGCGCCGGCGCGGGCCTGCATCTGGGCGGTCTTGTCCTCCGCGCGCTGGATCGCGGCGCCGACGTCGCCGAGCTCGTCGCCGATGCCGGACATCGCCTCGTTGATCCGCGTCTGCGCCTCGGCGGCGGTGTACGTCGCCTTGATGGTCTCCTTGCGGGTGCGGAACGCCTCCACCTTCGCCTGGAGCCGCTGCTGCGCGAGGACGAGCTTCTCCTCCTCGCCCTGGAGCTGCGCGAGCTGGGTCTTCAGGTCGGCGATCTGTGCGGAGAGCCCCGACTTGCGGGTCAGGGCCTCGCGCGCGAGGTCCTCGCGGTCCATGGTGAGGGCCTTCTGCGCCTGGTCCTGCAGCTTGGTGGACTGCTGGTCGAGCTGGTTGATCTGCAGCTCGACGCGCTTGCGGCTGGTCGCGACGTCAGCCACGCCCCGGCGTACCTTGGCGAGCAGGTCGACCTGTCGCTGATAGCTGTAGTCCAGCGTCTCCCGCGGGTCCTCGGCGCGATCGAGCGCCTTGTTGGCCTTAGAGCGGAAGATCAGGCTGAAGCGCTGCCAAAGTCCCATGTCGCCAACCCTAGGTGCAAAAGCAAGCGTCCGCGACGACGCCGGTAGTCTGGCGGCAGATTCGTCCCGGCTACTGAAGGTCCAGCGTTGTTCCGTCGCAGCAAGTCAGATTCCGCCCCCGAGGCCGTGACCGCCAAGGTCGGCGGCAAGGGTCGCCCCACGCCGACCCGCAAGGAGGCCGAGGCCGCCGCGAAGGCGCGTGCCAAGACCCCGCGCACCCGCAAGGAGCTGGCCGCCGCACAGCGCTCCACCCGCACCGAGTCGAGCAAGACCGTGCGGCAGGGGATGAAGGACGGCGACGAGCGCTACTTCCCCGCGCGCGACAAGGGCCCGGAGAAGCGCTTCGTCCGTGACTTCGTGGACGCACGCTTCTCGCTGGTCGAGCTGGTCATCCCGCTGCTGATCGTCACGATGGTCCTCGGCTACTCCGGCAACAGCAGCCTTGCGCGGATCGGCAACACCATCCTCCTGGGCACGATCGTGTTCGTGGTCATGGACCTCTTCGTGCTCCGCTTCCGGCTGCGCAAGGCCTTCGACCAGCGGTTCCCGGGCAAGTCGTCGAAGGGCCTCACCTACTACGCCGTCACCCGGTCGCTGCAGATGAAGTTCATGCGGCTGCCGAAGTCGCGCGTGCGCATCGGGCAGCACCTGCCCGACGACTACCAGCGCTAGCCCGGCGTACTAGAAGCTCCGGGTCTTCGGCGACTGGGTCTTCGCGGGGTCGCGCTCGACGATCGGGTCGACGATGTCGTCGATCGCCTTCAGCGTCGCGGCGTCGAGGACCACGCCCGACGCCTTGGCGTTGTCGGTGACCTGCTCCGGTCGGCTGGCGCCGATGATCGCGGCCGAGACGTTGTCGTTCTGGAGCACCCAGGCGACGGCGAGCTGGGCCAGCGACAGTCCCGCCTCGTCGGCGATCGGCTTGAGCTGCTGGACGCGCTCGAGCACGTCGTCCTGCAGCCAGCGGCTGATCATGTCCTTGCCGCCCTTCTCGTCGGTGGCGCGGCTCCCCTCCGGCGCGGGCTGTCCCGGCAGGTACTTGCCCGTCAGCACGCCCTGCGCGATCGGCGACCACACGATCTGACCGATGCCGAGCTCCTCGCTCGTCGGGACGACCTCGGCCTCGATGACCCGCCAGAGCAGGGAGTACTGCGGCTGGTTGGAGACCAGCGGGATCTTGAGCTCCCGGGCGAGCGCGTGCGCCGCACGGATCTCCTCCGCACGCCACTCGCTCACGCCGATGTAGAGCGCCTTGCCCTGGCGTACGACGTCCGCGAACGCCTCCATCGTCTCCTCGAGCGGCGTCTCGTGGTCGTAGCGGTGTGCCTGGTAGAGGTCGACGTAGTCGGTCTGGAGCCGCTGGAGGCTGCCGTTGATCGACTCCATGATGTGCTTGCGCGACAGGCCGTGGTCGTTGTGCTTGCCCGGCCCGGTCGGCCAGTAGACCTTGGTGAAGATCTCCAGCCCCTCGCGCCGCTCGTCCTTCAGCGCCTCGCCGAGCACGGTCTCGGCCGCGGTGTTGGCGTAGGTGTCCGCGGTGTCGAAGGTGGTGATCCCCTCGTCCAGCGCGCGCCGAACGCACGCCGTCGCCGCGTCCTCCTCGACCTGGGACCCGTGGGTCAACCAGTTGCCGTACGCGATCTCCGAGATCTTCAGTCCGCTGCTGCCGAGGTTGCGAGTCTTCATGGATTCGACCCTAGCCACCGGTGGTTGGGCGTATGCGACGGGCTCGGGTCAACGCGGGCTCCCGGGCTTCGGGCCGCCGGCGCCCGGTGGTCGAGCAGCGAGCGCCAGCGAGCGTCGTCGAGACCCCCGCAGCGAAGGCAGGGTGATGAGTGCGGCCTGCGGGTCCGCACGGGTTGGCCGCCGACAGGCAGCTACACCGGGTACGGCGGGCTCGGGTCGACGTCGCCGCCCGGCCTGCGGTGGTCGAGGAGGGCCGCCAAGGGCGTCTCGAAACCACCCCACCGACACCCACCGGCACCGCAGAAAAAGGTCGCGAAGAATC
>NZ_BAABKM010000006.1 GCF_039543825.1 Nocardioides conyzicola
GGTCGGCTAGGCATTGCTGCTGTACACCTCCGGCCTATCAACCCAGTGTTCTGCTGGGGGCCTTACCCGGTTACCCGGTGGGAAACCTCATCTTGAAACGTGCTTCCCGCTTAGATGCATTCAGCGGTTATCACTTCCGAACGTAGCCAACCAGCCGTGCCCCTGGCGGGACAACTGGCACACCAGAGGTTCGTCCATCCCGGTCCTCTCGTACTAGGGACAGCCTTTCTCAAGTTTCCTGCGCGCGCGGCGGATAGGGACCGAACTGTCTCACGACGTTCTAAACCCAGCTCGCGTGCCGCTTTAATGGGCGAACAGCCCAACCCTTGGGACCTACTCCAGCCCCAGGATGCGACGAGCCGACATCGAGGTGCCAAACCATCCCGTCGATATGGACTCTTGGGGAAGATCAGCCTGTTATCCCCGGGGTACCTTTTATCCGTTGAGCGACGTCGCTTCCACATGCCGACGCCGGATCACTAGTTCCGACTTTCGTCCCTGCTCGACATGTCTGTCTCACAGTCAAGCTCCCTTGTGCACTTACACTCGAAACCTGATTGCCAACCAGGCTGAGGGAACCTTTGAGCGCCTCCGTTACATTTTAGGAGGCAACCGCCCCAGTTAAACTACCCATCAGGCACTGTCCCTGAACCAGATAATGGTCCTAGGTTAGACATCTAGTACGACCAGAGTGGTATTTCAACGTTGACTCCACACTCACTGGCGTGAATGCTTCACAGTCTCCCACCTATCCTACACAAGCCGAACCAAACACCAATACCAAACTATAGTAAAGGTCCCGGGGTCTTTCCGTCCTGCCGCGCGTAACGAGCATCTTTACTCGTACTGCAATTTCGCCGAGTCCATGGTTGAGACAGCGCCCAAGTCGTTACTCCATTCGTGCAGGTCGGAACTTACCCGACAAGGAATTTCGCTACCTTAGGATGGTTATAGTTACCACCGCCGTTTACTGGGGCTTAAGTTCTCAGCTTCGACACTTACGTGTCTTACCGGTCCCCTTAACCTTCCAGCACCGGGCAGGAGTCAGTCCGTATACATCGTCTTACAACTTCGCACGGACCTGTGTTTTTAGTAAACAGTCGCTTGGGCCTGGTCTCTGCGGCCTTCAACGCTTCCCCCAGCAAGTGGGTTCACGTATCCGGCCCCCCTTCTCCCGAAGTTACGGGGGCATTTTGCCGAGTTCCTTAACCATGGTTCGCTCGATCGCCTTAGTATTCTCTACCTGATCACCTGAGTCGGTTTGGGGTACGGGCGGCGCGTAGCTCGCTAGAGGTTTTTCTCGGCAGCATAGGATTACCCACTTCACCCAAAAGGGCTCGGCATCACATCTCAGGGCCGTGATCAAACACAAGACGACGGATTTGCCTATCGTCTCCCCTACATGCTTACCCACAGACAACCATCGCTGTGGTTGGGCTACCTTCCTGCGTCACCCCATCGCTTGACTACTACCGGATCGGGTCCCACGCTCCGCAAACCGGCCTCGCCCCGAAGGGTCCGGTCCGATAAGTTTCGGGTGGTTAGCATCACCGGGTTCGTCATGGGCGCTACTTTGCCGGTACGGGAATATCAACCCGTTGTCCATCGACTACGCCTGTCGGCCTCGCCTTAGGTCCCGACTTACCCAGGGCAGATTAGCTTGACCCTGGAACCCTTGATCATTCGGCGCACGGGTTTCTCGCCCGTGATTCGCTACTCATGCCTGCATTCTCACTCGTGTCGCGTCCACCCCTGGATCACTCCGGAGCTTCACTCGCGACACGACGCTCCCCTACCCATCCACACACCTGGACCACACCGTGGCCGGGTTAACGCATGAATGCCATAGCTTCGGCGGATGACTTGAGCCCCGCTACATTGTCGGCGCGGAATCACTTGACCAGTGAGCTATTACGCACTCTTTCAAGGGTGGCTGCTTCCAAGCCAACCTCCTGGTTGTCACTGCGACTCCACATCCTTTTCCACTTAGTCACCGCTTAGGGGCCTTAGCTGATGGTCTGGGCTGTTTCCCTCTCGACAATGGAGCTTATCCCCCACTGTCTCACTGCCGCGCTCTCACTTACCGGCATTCGGAGTTTGGCTAACGTCAGTAACCTTGTAGGGCCCATTAGCTATCCAGTGCTCTACCTCCGGCAAGAAACACGCGACGCTGCACCTAAATGCATTTCGGGGAGAACCAGCTATCACGAAGTTTGATTGGCCTTTCACCCCTATCCACAGGTCATCCCCTCAGTTTTCAACCTAAGTGGGTTCGGTCCTCCACGCGGTCTTACCCGCGCTTCAACCTGCCCATGGATAGATCACTTCGCTTCGGGTCTTGAGCGTGCTACTCAGACGCCCTATTAGGACTCGCTTTCGCTACGGCTTCCCCACACGGGTTAACCTCGCAACACACCGCAAACTCGCAGGCTCATTCTTCAAAAGGCACGCCATCACCCCAACAACCCCATAATCTAGAGGGGGCCAGCCGGGCTCTGACGGATTGTAGGCACACGGTTTCAGGTACTATTTCACTCCCCGCCAGGGGTACTTTTCACCTTTCCCTCACGGTACTTGTCCGCTATCGGTCATCAAGGAGTATTTAGGCTTAACGGGTGGTCCCGCCAGATTCACACGGAATTTCAGGGGTTCCGTGTTACTTGGGATACCACTCAACAGATGCGCACTTACACTTACGGGGCTATCACCCTCTACGGCGCCACTTTCCAATGGACTTCAACTTCCCGCGCATTTTCTTACTGTTCGACCAGCCGGCAGACCGGACAGAGTGGTCCCACAACCCCCTACCTGCAACCCCTGCCGGGTATCACACAGATAAGGTTTAGCCTCTTCCGATTTCGCTCGCCACTACTCTCGGAATCACTTTTGTTTTCTCTTCCTACCGGTACTGAGATGTTTCACTTCCCGGCGTTCCCTCCACACACCCTATATATTCAGGCGCGGGTAACACGACATGACTCGTGCTGGGTTCCCCCATTCGGACACCCCCGGATCACAGCTCGGTTGCCAACTCCCCAGGGCTTATCGCAGGCTCCTACGTCCTTCATCGGCTCTTGATGCCAAGGCATCCACCATGTGCCCTTCATAGCTTGTCGCACAAACACTCAACAAAAACTACAAAGAAACAAACAAACACCAACCCCCTGTTTACAGGGCACCGCCTGATGGACTCACCAGAACAGCACCCGGGGCCAGCGTTCTACAACAATCGCAACAACCACTCCCACCAAACCCACCCCATCACAGGGCGCGCCAGCAGGCCTACGGGCTGTTGCGAAGATGCTCGCGTCCACTATCCAGTTCACAAGTAACACACCCACCCAGGCAGACCGCCACCAACGTGACGACCAGTCCTGAAGGGCCAAGAGACCTGCCTGACGGCTGATGCCTCAGGACTCAACAGTGTGCCAACCCCAACCCATCCGACCACCCCTCCAGGTTCCACACCCGCCAGCAAGCTGGACGAGTAGTACTGAGAAGAGACGGCCCCACGGGCCAAAGCATCATCGACGATTCCACTAGTGAACACCACCAATGCCACCCAGACAAAACCAACCAGAAGACCTGGCCAGCAGCTGGACGTGCGGGGTATGTGCTCCTTAGAAAGGAGGTGATCCAGCCGCACCTTCCGGTACGGCTACCTTGTTACGACTTCGTCCCAATCGCCAGCCCCACCTTCGACGGCTCCTTCCACAAGGGTTAGGCCACCGGCTTCGGGTGTTGCCGACTTTCGTGACGTGACGGGCGGTGTGTACAAGGCCCGGGAACGTATTCACCGCAGCGTTGCTGATCTGCGATTACTAGCGACTCCGACTTCATGGGGTCGAGTTGCAGACCCCAATCCGAACTGAGACCGGCTTTTTGGGATTCGCTCCACCTTGCGGTATCGCAGCCCTTTGTACCGGCCATTGTAGCATGCGTGAAGCCCTGGACATAAGGGGCATGATGACTTGACGTCATCCCCACCTTCCTCCGAGTTGACCCCGGCAGTCTCCTATGAGTCCCCACCATAACGTGCTGGCAACATAGGACGAGGGTTGCGCTCGTTGCGGGACTTAACCCAACATCTCACGACACGAGCTGACGACAGCCATGCACCACCTGTACACCGACAAAAAGGGGCCATATCTCTATGGCTTTCCGGCGTATGTCAAACCCAGGTAAGGTTCTTCGCGTTGCATCGAATTAATCCGCATGCTCCGCCGCTTGTGCGGGCCCCCGTCAATTCCTTTGAGTTTTAGCCTTGCGGCCGTACTCCCCAGGCGGGGCGCTTAATGCGTTAGCTGCGGCACGGAACCCATGGAATAGGCCCCACACCTAGCGCCCAACGTTTACGGTGTGGACTACCAGGGTATCTAATCCTGTTCGCTCCCCACACTTTCGCTCCTCAGCGTCAGGTAATGCCCAGAGAACCGCCTTCGCCACCGGTGTTCCTCCTGATATCTGCGCATTTCACCGCTACACCAGGAATTCCGTTCTCCCCTGCATACCTCTAGTCTGCCCGTATCGAAAGCAAGCCCAGAGTTAAGCCCTGGGTTTTCACTCCCGACGCGACAAACCGCCTACGAGCCCTTTACGCCCAATAATTCCGGACAACGCTCGCACCCTACGTATTACCGCGGCTGCTGGCACGTAGTTGGCCGGTGCTTCTTCTGTACCTACCGTCACCACCATCATCGGCGCTTCGTCGGTACTGAAAGAGGTTTACAACCCGAAGGCCGTCATCCCTCACGCGGCGTTGCTGGATCAGGCTTCCGCCCATTGTCCAATATTCCCCACTGCTGCCTCCCGTAGGAGTCTGGGCCGTGTCTCAGTCCCAGTGTGGCCGGTCACCCTCTCAGGCCGGCTACCCGTCGAAGCCTTGGTAGGCCATTACCCCACCAACAAGCTGATAGGCCGCGAGCACATCCCTGGCCGAAAAAACTTTCCACCAACACCCCATGCAGGGATCGGTCGTATCCGGTATTAGCCACCGTTTCCGGTAGTTATCCCAAAGCCAAGGGCAGATTACTCACGTGTTACTCACCCGTTCGCCGCTCGAGTACCCCGAAGGGCCTTTCCGCTCGACTTGCATGTGT
>NZ_BAABKM010000007.1 GCF_039543825.1 Nocardioides conyzicola
TTCCGAAAAGTCCACATCCCGGACAAAACAAGGGTTCTGAGCATCCCACTGTCGGTGGCCAGTGCTTGGCTAGAACCATGACCGCAGCACCCACCACCACACCACCGACCGGGTCCGTCGACCCGGCCGACCTGGTGCTGACCGCGGTCGCGACCAACCTCAAGGCCGTCATCCAGGCCGAGGTACGCCAGCTCCAGATGGCCGTCTGGTGGGCCGAGCTGCACCCCGGCGACAAGGTCGACCTCGCCATCCCCTGGGCCGACCGCGACCTCCAGGTCGCCGGCGACGGCGCCCCCACCATCGCCGAGTTCGCCATCGCCGACTTCGCCCTCACCGCCGGCATGTCCACCGACGCCGGCCGCCACTACCTCGGCGACGCCCTCGAGACCTGCCACCGCCTCCCCCGCCTCTGGGCACGCGTCATCGCCGGCGAGGTCCGCGTCTGGAAGGCCCGCAAGATCGCCCAGTCCACCCGCTCCCTGCCTCCCGACGGCGCCGCCCACGTCGACCGGATCCTCGCCCACGTCGCCCACACCTGCTCCTACGCCGAGATCGAGCGCCAAGTCACCAAGGCCCGCGCGCAGTTCGACCCCGCCAAGGTCGAGGCGGACCGCCAAGCCGCCTCCGACCGCCGCTACCTCCGCATCCGCACCAAGGACCTCACCGACAACGGCCTCGTCCACATCGACGGCCTCCTCGACCTCCCCGCCGCACTCGCCCTCGAGTCCGCCATCAGCGACCAGGCACACGCCCTCCTCGCCACCGACCCCACCCTGCCCCTCGACGTACGCCGAGCGATGGCCGCCGGAATG